>JADZBF010000431.1 GCA_020852215.1 Lysobacter sp.
GAGGAAGCGGTTTCGACGATGGCCGGCATCAAGCGCATGGACGGCAGCGCGCGCGCCGACGGCGCGTCGATGTTCATCGAATTCACCGATTGGGAACGCGACGCATCGATCGCCGCGTCCGAGGCGCGCGAGCGTATCGATGCGATCCGCGATCAGTTGCCGGACGACTTGCAGCGTTACCTTGTCCTGAAATTCTCGACGTCCGACGAACCGATCCTCAAAGTCCGTCTGGCCAGCGGCCGCGATTTGACTCGCGAATACGACATGATCGACCGCGAATTCAAGCGTCGGATCGAGCGCGTGCCCGGCGTGGCCCGCGTGGACATTCTCGGCGCGCCGCCGAACGAAGTCGAAATCGCCATTTCGCAGGATCGCCTGAACGCGCACGGCGTCGGCCTGAACGAGCTGAACATGCGTTTGCGCGACGCCAATTTCTCGGTATCCGCCGGGCAGATCAACGACGGCGGTCAACGCTTGCGCGTGCAGCCGGTCGGCGAAATTTCCGATTTGCAGCAGTACCGCGACATCGTGATCGACGGGAAGGGCACGCGCTTGGGCGATATCGCCGATGTGCGTCTGAAACCCGCGCGCATGGACATGGGCCGTCGATTGGACGGTCGTCCGGCGGTGGGTCTCGATATTTTCAAAGAGCGCAGCGCCAATCTGGTCGAGGTTTCTCGCCTGGCACTGAAAGAAGTCGAAGCCATCGGTGCCGATCCCGCGCTCCAAGGTGTGCAGGTCAAAGTGGTCGATGATCAGGGCGAAGCGGTCACCGGCTCGTTGATCGAGTTGGCGGAAGCCGGATTGGTCGGTTTGTTGCTGTCGATCCTCGTGCTGTATTTCTTCCTGCGCCACTGGCCGTCCACTTTGATGGTGACGTTGGCGATTCCGATTTGCTTCGTGATGACCCTCGGTTTCATGTACTTCGCCGGGGTCACGCTGAATATCCTGACGATGATGGGGCTGCTGCTCGCGGTGGGCATGTTGGTGGACAACGCCGTCGTGGTGGTCGAGAGCATCTATCAGGAGCGAGAGCGCACGCCGGACAAACCCCTGCAGGCGTCGTTGATCGGGACGCGCCACGTCGCGATCGCCCTGTCGGCCGGTACGCTGTGCCATTGCATCGTGTTCGTGCCGAACATGTTCGGCGATCGCAACATGATCAGCATTTTCATGACCCAGATCGCGATCACGATCTCGGTCTCGCTGCTGGCGTCGTGGCTGGTCGCGGTGAGCTTGATTCCGATGATTTCCGCGCGCTTGAAGACGCCGCCGACGCTGCGCAACGAGCGCGGGCTGATTCCGCTCATGCAGCGCAAGTACGCCGGCTTCCTGCGGTGGACGCTCGAGCATCGCGGTTGGAGTCTCGTCGGCATTCTCGTCATCGTCGCGGTGAGTTTCGTGCCGATGACGAAGACGAAAACCAATATGTTCGGCGGCGAGGAGGGCGGCGAAACCAACATCTTCTACCAATGGAACGGCGCCTACACCAAGGAGCAGATGTCGGACGAGATATTGAACATCGAACGCTTCCTCGACACCAATCGCAAGAAGTATCGGATCGAGCAGATCTATTCGTTCTACAGCGAGCAAGGTTGGGGCGGCACGCAGGTCAAGTTCGATACCGACAAACCTGACGAGACCAAAAAGCTGGTAGAGGCCATTCGCGAGGCGATGCCGAAGTCCGCGCGCGCCAATATCGGCATCGGCAATCAAGGCGGCCCGGGCGGAGGCGGCGGTAACGGCATCGCCCAAAACGTGCAGGTGCAGTTGGTCGGCGATTCTTCCGAAACCTTGCACGAGATGGCCGAGAATGTGCTGCCGATCCTCTCGCAGCGCAAAGAACTGCGCGACGTGCGCGTGAACGTCGGCGACCAGAACAGCGAGTTGGCGGTCCGCGTCGATCGCGAGCGCGCGGCTTCGTTCGGATTCAGCGCCGAGCAGGTGTCGCAGTTCGTCGGCTTGGCGCTGCGCGGTGCGCCGTTGCGCGAGTTCCGCCGCGGCGATACCGAAGTGCCGGTGTGGGTGCGTTTCGCCGGCGCCGAAGACTACGGCGTGGCCGATATCGCCTCGTTCACGGTGCGTGCGCCGGACGGCCGCACCGTGCCGTTGCTTGCGATGGTGGACGTGAACGTCGAGGCCGCCGCGACCGAGGTGCAGCGTTCCAATCGTCAAACCACGCTGACGATTCAGGCCAATCTTGCCGACAAAGTGGCGATGCCCGAAGCGCGGAAGGCGATGGAAGATGCGTTGAAGGGCGTGTCCTTCCCCGCGGGCTACAGTTACTCGTTCGACGGCGGCGGCTTCCAGCAGGACGACGAAGCGGCCTCGCAGATGTTCATGAATCTGGCGATCGCGCTGATCATGATCTACGTGGTGATGGCGTCGGTGTTCGAGTCGTTGTTGTTCCCCATCGCGATCCTGAGCGGGGTGGTGTTCTCGGTGTTCGGCGTGTTCTGGTTGTTCTGGATCACCAGTACCGAGTTCAACGTCATGGCTTTCATCGGCATTTTGGTGCTGATGGGCGTGGTGGTGAACAACGGCATCGTGATGATCGAACACATCAATAATCTGCGACGGCGCGGCATGTCGCGGACCGATGCGCTGGTGGAAGGCAGTCGCGAGCGGCTGCGCCCGATTCTGATGACGATGGGCACCGCGATTCTGGCGATGGTGCCGATCGCGATGGGCAATACCGCGATGGCCGGCGGCGGCCCGCCGTATTTCCCGATGGCGCGCGCGATCGCGGGTGGCTTGGCGTTCTCGACCGTGGTGAGCCTGCTCTTCCTGCCGACTATCTACGCGATGCTCGACGATCTGCGCACGCGCACGATGGCGATCGTGCGTCGCGCGACCGCTCGCCGCGGCGACGGGCGACGCCCGCCCGATGCGGCGTCGGTGGCCGCGCTCGCGGCGGTCGTCAAGGATTGACCTAGGATTGATCGAGGATTAAATGGAATCCCCGCAGGAAGGCTTATCGCAGCGCGTCAAGCGAAGCGATGCGGTAAATCGATGTCGTCTCGACCGCTTCGATCGTTGTTCGGAGCGTTTGGCCTGCGGGAATGCGCGCAGCGGACGTCGGCGGCGCGCGAGGCCGAGTCTCGCGAATATGTGATCTCACCCGATCAACGTTTTGATCATTTTGGCTCCGCCGGTCCACACGCCGATGGCGGTCCCCATGCTGGTGAGGAAGAAGTTCAGCAGGGTGCGGGCGACGCGATTGCGCCACCAGCCTTTCACGCTTTGCAGATCGTCGCGCAGGCTCATGAAGTCGGCGTAGGTGGGCTTGCGCACCCAGGCTTCGACCAGGGCGCTGAGCGTTCCGGACGCCAGCGCGGGATGCAGCGGCGTGATCGGCGAGGCGACGAAGGCGGTGAGGATGCTCAGCGGGTGGCCGCCCGCGACCAGACAGCCCAAGGCGCCGAGCGCGCCGGTGACCAACACCCATTGCAGCACCAGATCGCTGCCGACTTCGAAACCGCCGCGCCAAAAACCCCAGACGAATCCGCCCAGCACGAACGTCGCCAGCAGCAGCGTGAACCACGGGAACGACGATTTTTGTTTGACCGCTTCGAGTTCCGCTTTGATCGGCGCGGCCTCGCCGTCGTCTTCGGCCAGATGCTTGGCCATGCCCTGCAAATGTCCGGCGCCCACCACCGCCAACACCTCGCGCGGACCGAGTCCCGCATCGGCGGGGTGGTCCAGCGCGATTTCGCGCAAACGCGTCGCCATGTAGCGGTCGCGCTCGGCGATCACCGTTTCGTACAAAGCCGGGCTTTCGGAGGCGAATTCGCTGAAACTCGATTCGAGAATGTCGCCGGCCTTCAGGCTTTCGATCTGCTCGTCCGAGACTTCGTCGTCGCCCAGCAGCGAGGCCATGATCCCGGCCGAGACCTTCGTGCGTCCCCACCAGCCCAGGCGCTGCATCGCGCGTTTGAAGGTCAGGCCCACGTCGCGGTCGATCAAATGCAGACCGAGGCCGCGTTCGCGCGCGTCCAGCACCGCGGCTTTGAGTTCGGCGCCGGGTTCGATGCCCAATTGTTCCGCGAGCCGGCGCTGATACGCCGCCAAGCCCAAATTCGCCGCGAACAACGCGGCTTTGCCCTCGCGCAGCACTTTCACCAGGTCCAGCCGCGCCAACGCGTCGGGATCGGTCAGCGCTTGCGCGCGCTGGGCGTCGAGTTCCACCGCCACGGTGTCGTAAGCGCCGCTGTCGATGGCGGCGCGCACGGCGTCCAGGCTCGCTTTGGACACGTGCGCGGTGCCGAGCAGGGTGTAGCGCACGCCGTAGCGTTCGACGATCTGATGCGGCTGGTCGTGCAGAGGGTCCTGCGATGGCGCAGCGGCGTCGGGGGGCGTGGCGTCCAAGTCGGTGTCGGTCATCGTGACGTCGGGATGGGGGAGGGAGCGCCGACCCGCCTGACCGATTCTGTAATCGAATCTCCAGGCGAACGCGACGGAACGCGAAGGATAGACGCTTGGCGGGAAACTGTCTTGCGCCCGGGATTCGCCGTTTTTCATGTTCACGGCGCCTAACGATCGCGATGTGAGCCGATGACGGCTGGGTTCCGAAAGAAGCGGATCAATCCCGGTAGCGTTTGAGCAAATCGCCGTACGCGTCGATACGGCGGTCGCGAAGGAACGGCCAGATGCGACGGACGTGTTCGCTGCGGGCCAGATCGACGTCAGCCATCAGAATCGTCGGTTCGTTACCCGCTTCGGCGATGAACTCGCCTTGCGGGCCGAGCACATGGCTGTTGCCCCAGAAATCGATGCCCGACGCGCCGAGCGGGGAGGCTTCATGGCCGACGCGATTGCAACTGAGCACGGGCAGGCCGTTCGCGACCGCGTGGCCGCGATGGCTGAGGATCCACGCACCGCGCTGGCGGTCTTTTTCGGCCTGTTCGTCCGAAGGATCCCAACCGATCGCGGTGGGGTACAACAGCAGCTCCGCGCCGGCCAGCGCCATCAAGCGCGCGGCTTCCGGATACCACTGATCCCAACACACCAACACGCCGAGACGGCCCACCGACGTATCGATCGGCGTGAAGCCCAAATCGCCCGGCGTGAAGTAAAACTTCTCGTAGAACCCCGGGTCGTCGGGGATGTGCATCTTGCGGTATTTGCCGGTAGTGGAGCCGTCGGCGTCGAACACTACCGCAGTGTTGTGATACAGCCCCGCCGCGCGACGTTCGAACAACGAACTCACCAGCACCACACCATGCCGTTTCGCGAGCGCGCTCAGACGCTCGGTGCTCGGCCCCGGGATCGGTTCGGCCAGATCGAATTCGTCCACCGATTCGTGTTGGCAAAAATACGCGCCGTTGTGCAGTTCCTGCAGCAGCACCAGCTTAGCGCCGCGCTTCGCGGCCTCGCCGACGCGCTCTTCGATCACGGCCAGATTCGCCGCGGCGTCGCCGTGGTTGCGTTCCTGGATCAGGGCGACGGGGAGGGTTTTCTTGCTCATACGACACTCATCATGTGGTGGCTTCGATCAAATCGTGCGCGATGGATGCTTTCTGCTTTCGCGATGGATTCTTTCTGCTTTGATAGGGTGCGCCTGTGGCGCACCGCTTTGGTGATTCGCGAAACGCAATGGTGCGCCACAGGCGCACCCTATGGGGCGCTCGACAGCGCACCGTTCGGCAACTGCATCGTAATGCAATGCAAACTGCCGTTCTGCCAAATCAGCGGACGACAGTCGATCGCGACGATCTCGCGCGTTGGGAACGCTTCGGCCATGACCGCTTGGGCGCGCGCGTCGGTCTGCGCATCGCCGTACGCCGGCATCAGCACAGCGCCGTCGACGATCAGGAAATTCGCGTAGCTCGCGGCGAGCCGGCGGCCCTCGTCGAGAATCGGCGGCGCCCAGGGCAGTGGGAACAATCGATACGGCCTGCCGTCGTTCGTGAGCAGCGCGGCGAGTTCCTCGGTCATCGCCTGCAGCTCGGCGTGGTGGCTGTCGTTCGCGTCGTCGCAGGCTTGAAACACGATGGCGTCTTCGGCGGCGAAGCGGGCGAGGGTGTCGATATGCGCGTCGGTGTCGTCGCCTTCCAGATAGCCGTGGTCGAGCCACAGCACGCGATCCTGGCGCAGCCAATCGGCGAGTTTCGCGCTCAGTTCTTCGCGGGTCGCTTGCGGATGCCGTTCGTGCAGGCAGCGCCATGTCGTCATGAGCGTGCCGGCGCCGTCGGTTTCGATACCGCCTCCCTCCAGCGCGAAATCGATCTCTTCGCGCGTCGCATCGGCGAAGACGCCTTGCGCGACGAGCGCTTCGATCAAACGGTCGTCGCGGCTGGCTTCGTATTTGCCGCCCCAGCCGGTGAAGCGGAAATCGAGCAGACGGAAACGCGCGTCATCGGCGCCCGTCGCTTTCAACGTGATCGGACCCGAATCGCGTAGCCAAGTGTCGTCGTACTCGACCACCACGAACCGCACGCGCTCCATTTGCACGCGCGCCGAGCGCAGCCGCGCTTCGGCGTAGGTCTGCAAATCGTCGTCGGCGACGCAGATCACCGCGTTCTCGAAGCGAACGATCGCCGATACCAGCGCGATGTAGGTGTCTTCGACCTCGGCGAGGCGCGGCGCCCAATCGGTGCCGTCGTGCGGCCAAGCGATCAGAACGGCGGACTGGGGTTCCCACTCCGCCGGAAAACGATCAGCGGCGGCCACGTCAGCGAATCGGGGCCTTGGGGCCGACTTCGTTCGGCGTGGCGCGGATCGCGACGGCGTCGATCACGCGATCCTTCTCGAAGTACACGACGAAGTTCGGATAGGTCCAGCGATTGATCGTGGGGCGGCTGCGGCTTTCGCCGCCGCGGGGATCGAGACGCTGCGTCGGTGCGCCGAATTTGCGCTCGACATCGGCCATGCGCATGCCGCGCGCGGGCAGGGCCATGCCGGTTTCGGCGTTGACGCGTTCGATCAGCAGCGTTTCGGCATGTGCCTGGGGAGCGATGAGCGCGCACGAGGCGGCGAGGGCGAAGACGACAGCGGCGATGGGGAGAACGCGCATGGTGGAAGCCTCCTCAGGCGAAATGCGGTGTGCGCAAGACGGGCATCGGCCGCGTCGTCGGCATTGTAAGCGTATCGCGGCGGCGGCGGTGTGCGGCCGAAACGGCGCTACCGTTAAGCACCCGATGCGCCAAACGCGACGAAGGCCGCATTTCTGCGGCCTTCGAGGCGGGGTGCGGCGTCGTGGCGGGTCGCAAATGTTCCGAGTCGCGATTCGACGCTGCTGCGCGAACCGACCTTCATAACCCAGACCGTCGTAACCGACGCCGTCGACGCGATGCGCGTTTCGATTGTTCTCAGCGCTGGTGCGCTTTGAGACGCGTTCGAAGTTTCAGCGCTGACGCGCCTTGAAACGCGCTCGAAAGTTTCAGCGCTGGCGCGCTTTGAAACGCGCTTGTAGTTTCAGCGCTGACGCGCTTTGAAACGCGGATTCGACTTGCAGATCACGAAGACCTTGCCACGGCGGCGAACGACTTTGCAGTCGCGGTGACGGGCCTTCGCCGACTTCAGGGAGGACAGGACCTTCATGGAAACCTCGGCGATAACGCGGTGAATGTGGAATGGGTGAATATTGAGTAAGAAACGCGCCGCATCGGTGCCGACGGTGTCTGAAAATCGGACACCTCAGCCTGTTTCATGCGAAGCGAGCCGGCGAGTATAGCCGCTATTTCGCAGCCGATTCAAGCGCTTGCAGTCCCGATCCAGCGATAAGGCATCGTCGCCGCGGGCTACAATCCCTGTCCCCGACCGAACGCCCGAGTCCACCATGCCCGATCCCAACGCTCCCGTCCTCACCATCGACGGCCCGTCCGGCTCGGGAAAAGGCACGATCAGCCGGATCGTGGCCCAGCGCTTGGGTTGGCACTATCTGGATTCCGGCGCGCTTTACCGCGGCGTGGGTGTCGCGGCCGGCTGGGCGGACCTCGACCTGGCCGATCCGGCCGCTCTGGTGCGCTGCGCCTTCGACACCCAGGTCGGTTTCATCGAGCGGCCGGCGGCCGGTTCCGGGCTGGGCGAGCTGCGGGTGGTCGTGAATGGCCTCGACGCGACCGATGAATTGCGTACGGAAACCGCGGGGGCGGCGGCCTCGGCGATCGCCGCCGTGCCTGAAGTCCGGGCGGCCTTGCGCGACCGCCAACGTGCGTTCCGCCGGTTTCCAGGCCTGGTCGCCGACGGCCGGGACATGGGCACCGTGATCTTCCCCGACGCCTCGCATAAGGTCTTTCTCACCGCCAGCCCCGAAGAGCGCGCCGATAGGCGCTATAAGCAGTTGAAAGAAAAGGGGGTTTCGGTTAGCCTTGACGACCTGCTACGCGAAATTCTCGCCCGCGACGCGCGCGACGCCAATCGCGCGGTGGCGCCTTTGCGACCGGCCGACGACGCTGTTCACATCGACACCACCGGCCTCGGCATCGAAGCGGTCGTCGAGCGCGTTCTGGCGATTTTGCCCGAACGTCGCTGACGATTTCGCCGCGTCGTTCCAACGACCGACATCGGTTGCGGAGCGTTCGGTTCCGCGCAGCAGATACAGGCCCCGTTCGACGGATACCGCAAGGCGTCCGGCGGCGGGTTTCATCACTTCACTCTCACGGCCAACGGCAATCCCGCCACGGCCCCAACGGGTGGATCGCGGTCGACGATGGTGCAAAAGCGCCTCGCGATATCGCGATCTGAGTCATCAACCGAGTATTCAATACATGACCGAATCATTCGCAGAACTGTTCGAAGCGAGCGCGGCAGCCAATCTGGCCAAGCTCAAGCCCGGCTCCATCGTCAGCGGCGTCGTCGTCGATGTCCGCACCGACGTCGTGGTGATCAACGCCGGCCTCAAGTCCGAGGGCATCGTCCCGATCGAACAGTTCCGTAACGACGCCGGCGAGATCGATGTCGCCGTCGGCGACGTCGTCAAGGTGGCGCTCGACTCGCTCGAAAACGGTTTCGGCGAAACCGTCCTCTCCCGCGACAAAGCCAAGCGCGCGATGGTGTGGGACGAACTCGAGCAAGCGCTCGAGAAGAACGAAACCATCACCGGCCGCATCAGCGGCAAGGTCAAGGGCGGCTTCACCGTCGACATCAAGGACGTCCGTGCATTCCTGCCGGGCTCGCTGGTCGACGTGCGCCCGGTCCGCGATCCGGTGTACCTGGAAGGCAAGGAACTCGAGTTCAAGCTCATCAAGCTGGACCGCAAGCGCAACAATGTCGTCGTCTCCCGCCGCGCGGTGGTCGAGAGCGAACATTCGGAAGAGCGCGAGCAGCTGCTCGAGAAGCTGGTCGAGGGTGC
>JADZBF010000432.1 GCA_020852215.1 Lysobacter sp.
CGATGCAGCGGCACCAGTTGCGCGGGATCGGGCCACAACAGCATCGACGATTGCGCCTGCGCGGGCGGCAATTTGCGCGCGAGCGCGTCGGCCAACAGATCCAGCGGAACATCGGGCCTCGCGTGGGTCGGCAACCACAATGTCGGCGCGTCGGATCGCGGCGCGATGTAGCGCGCGCCGTCCACCCACGGCAGCGCGTCGCTGGCGCCGGTGAGGATCAGCATGTCGCCGTGCGCGGCGACCATCAGCGGCGAAGGCGCATCGCCGCGATCGGCGGCGTTGCCCACGCACGCGCTCAGCTTCGCCCGCAACGCGCGCGCGACGGCACCGACGCCCACCACGCCCGAAGGCGGCGGTGCGTCGGGATCCGGTCGCCAACGCAAGCGCATGACGTTCACGGCGAAAGGCTCAGGCGGTCGCGCCTGCGCGCGCGACCAAAGCCGCGCGCATGTCCGCGAGTTCGTTCGGCAACGATGCGGCGTCGAAATTGGCGTCGATCTCGCGCAGCACGGCTTCGGCAAGCGTCACGCCGGTGGCGTCCTCCGCGGGGCGCTCCAAACACGCTTGCGCGGCGTCGAGCAAACGCGCCACGCGCGAAACCGGCTGCAGCGCGGCGTGTTCCACCGCCGCGCGCAGCGTCGGGTTCGCCGCCGCCGCCAAGGTGTCGCGCAGCGCGTCTTGCGCTTGCGCCTGCGCAGCGTGCGTCGGCATCACGTAGAACAACGGCCACAGGTCGGCCTGCGTCGCATGCGTGCGCCCCGCCAACACGGTGGCGGCGGCGACCAAACGCTGCGCCTTCACGATGCGACGGTCCGACAGCGTCAATCCGGCGCCTCGCAGCGTGCGGATCGCGCCGGCCAACGCGCTGCGGGCTTCGTCCATCTCCACTTGCGCCACCGCATCGCACAGCAGGCTCAACTGCGACAGATCGGCGCAGGCGCCGACGGCCGCGCGTTCGCTGCGCCAACCGCCTTCGAGCAGGGCTTCGAGTTGATTGTCCGGCACCGCGTCCACGAACAGATGCAACAAGAAGCGATCGGCGAACGCCGCCAGCGATTCGTCGTCCGGCAGCGCATTCGCCGCGCCCACGCATACGCGCAGCGGGCAGCGATGCACGGTTTGGCCGCGACGGAAGCGACGTTCGTTGAGAATGCCCAGCAGCGTGTTCAACACCGCGGTGGAGCCGAGAAACACTTCGTCGAGGAAGGCCACGTCCGCTTCCGGCAACATGCCGGTCACGTCGGTTTCCACCACGCCTTCGCGCAGTTTGCGCAGATCGACCGGGCCGAAGAGTTCCGAAGGCTCGGTGAACCGGCCGAGCAGATATTCGAAGTAGCGGCCGCCCAATGCGCCCGCGACGCGACGCACGATGGCGCTTTTGGCGGTGCCGGGCGGGCCGATCACCAACAAATGCTCTTGGGCCACGGCCGCCAGCACGATCAATTCGGCCATTTGTTCGCGGCCGATCATGCCGTCGGTGGCGGCGATGACGACATCGCGCAGGCGCGCGGCGGAGTCGGTGAGAGAAGAGGTCATCGGGTTGGGTCGCGAAAGAGGAAGGAGGAAAAGGAATGCCGCGCGCTCAGGACGACGTGCCTCGACGCCGCAGCCAACGGCGACGGACGAAGAACGCCGTCGTCATCACCGACAGCCACACGCCGTAGCCCAGCGACGCCGCGAGCACTTGCGGCCAAATCTTGCCGCGACTGCCGGTGGCGTTGTCGTGCGCCCAGTGGATGCTGTAGAGGAACGCGACGACCGACAGCGCCAAGGCGACGAGGTCGAAGATCATGCGCGCGGTGTGCCTCGGCGCGCGCGGGTAAATCCAATACAGCGCGCCGAGAATCAGGAACCACGGCAGAAACAGAATCAGCGCGAGATTGAGTTCGACCAACGTGCTCATCGCGCAATTCTAACGGGTTGGCAAAAACAAACTCACCCCCTCCCAACCTCCCCCTGCGCTGCGCGCAAGGGGAGGAGCGGATCATGCGCGCTTTGCGGGGCATGATCGTTTGGCGGTCGCCGATCACTCGCTCCACTCCCTCCCTTTCGCCGCAGGCGAAGGGGAGGGCTGGGGAGGGGTTCGCATCGGTCGCCGAAGAGCGCGGGCCGAAACCGAGCGTTTCAGTTCGCCTTCGCGGAGGCTTTCGCGTCTTCCGCTGCCTTGAGCGCGTCGAGTGCGCCGGCCGCGGCTGGATCGACCGCTGCGAAAACGTCGGAAGATGCATCCAGCGCCGCCGCGCCCTCGTGTTTGAACCGCGCGACCCAGGCGCCGGCATCCTTGGGATTGTCGAAGCCGACGCTTTGCAGCAAGGTTTCGCCGGAGTCCGCCGTCAATTTGAAATAGAAGCGGCCGTCCTGTTCGCGATACTGCTTGAGTTGCGGCAGTGCCGGCGATTTTTCTTTTTCCGGCGTCGAAGCCGGCGAGAGTTGCGACAAATCCCGAAACCCCACCGCCTCGCGCAGCCGCCGCATCAACGGCAGGCCGTGACGTTCGCGCGCGACTTGCGCGCCTTCGCGCAGCATCGCTTCGATCTTCTGCGGCTGCGCCATCAGCGCTTCGTAACGCTCGCGCATCGGCGAGAGTTCGGCGTCGATGCGCTCGAACAACTTTTGCTTCGCGTCGCCCCAGCCGATGCCCTGCGCGTAGGCCTCGCGCATCGCCGCGGTTTCCTCGGTGCTGGCGAAGGCTTGGTACAACTGAAACAGCGCCGACCCTTCGGTGTCCTTCGCTTCGCCCGGTGCGCGCGAATCGGTGACGATCGAGAAGATCAGCTTCTTCAACTGCTCGCGCGAGCAGAACAAGGGAATGGTGTTGTCGTAACTCTTCGACATTTTGCGGCCGTCCAGGCCGGGCAGCGTCGCGACGTGCTCTTCCACCGCCGCTTCGGGCAAGACCAGATGATCGCCGTACAGATGATTGAAGCGCTGGGCGAAATCGCGCGCCATTTCGATGTGCTGCACTTGATCGCGGCCCACCGGTACCTTGTGCGCGTTGAACACCAGAATGTCGGCGGCCATCAGCACCGGATACATGAACAAACCGGCGGTGATGCCGAAATCGTCGTCCTGGCCTTCCGCGCGGTTCTTGTCCACCGCGGCTTTGTAGGCGTGGGCGCGGTTGAGGATGCCCTTGCCGGCCACGCAGGTGAGGAACCAGGTGAGTTCGGGAATCTCGACGATCTCGCTCTGCCGGTAGAACCACACGCGGTCGTTGTCCGGCTCCAGGCCGCAGGCCAGCCAACTGGCGGCGATGTCGAGCGTGGAGCGCTGCACTTTCGCCGGGTCCTGCACTTTGATCAGCGCGTGCATGTCCGCCAGAAAGTAGAAATTCTGGGTACCGGGCATGCGGCTGGCGGCCACGGTGGGGCGGATCGCGCCCACGTAGTTGCCCAGGTGGGGGATGCCGGACGTGGTGATGCCGGTGAGGACGCGGGTGACGGTCATGAAGGGGCAAGTGCGCGGCGAATCAGGCCGGCTAGTTTACCCGGGGCCGAATCCTCGGGCCGATTCCGTGTGCCAAACCCTTGTACCGAACCCCTGGACCGAGTCTTCCTGCCGCCCCGCTCGAAGCCGTCGCGAATGCCCTTGAGGAAGGTCTGAATAACGCCATCCTGACGTGATTCAGACGTCGCGGACTCAGGCCAAGCCTGAGTCCGCTCCCGCTGGATCAATCACTTGGGTGATTGCTCCGCGAGCGCGCCATTCATGGCGCGCGGAACCTCTGAATTGTTCAGAGGTTCCCTAACCCCACTCGCCGACCCCGGGCGTTCAATGTCTGCGTCCGATGCGCGAGACGTGCGGACGCCCACCGACCACGGAGACCTTCCTCATGTTTCGCCCGACCGCTCTGCTGCTGTCCGCCCTGATCGCCACCAGTGCCTGTTCCTCGCTCTCGGCGCAGCCGCTCGTGAATGTCGATGTCATAGACCGCGACACCGGCGAGTGGTTGCCGGAATACCGCCATCGCGGCCAATACTGGATTCCCGGCGACCCCGGCCATCGCTACAGCGTGCGCCTGACCAACACCACCGGCGAGCGCGTGCTCGTGGTGCTGTCGGTGGACGGCGTGAACGCGATCAGCGGACAGACCGCCGCCGCCAGCCAAACCGGTTACGTGCTCAACCCGTGGCAGACCACCGAAATCAACGGCTGGCGCAAGTCGATGCAGGACATCGCGCAGTTCTATTTCACCGATCTGCCCGACAGCTACGCCGCCCGCACCGGTCGCCCGGCCAACGTCGGCGTGATCGGCATCGCGGTGTTCCGCGAGCGGAATTACCCGCGCCCCTACGATGAGTCGGCGCCGATCGCGCGCGAGAACGACCGTTATCGTGGCGCCGCCGATGCTTCCGGCAGTGCCGAGAGGAAATCCGCGCCCTCCGCCCCGCTCGGATCGAACCGTGCCGAATCCGGCGCCCGCGACAGCGCTTACGGCAACGCGCCGCGGAGCCGGATCGGGACCGGCCATGGCGAACGCGAATGGTCGCCGGTGTCGCATACCGATTTCGTGCGCGCTTCACGGACGCCGGCGCAGGTGATGCAGTTGCGTTACGACGGTATCGATAATTTGGTCGCGATGGGCGTGATGCCGCGGCCGCATCGCTGGGACCGCCCTCGCCAAGGTTCCCCGGAAGCGTTTCCCAACGGTTTCGCGGCCGATCCGCCGAGTCGCTGGTAAGCCGTACATCGCGCCAACGTTCGTTTGACGCACAACCCACGGGCCGGCATTGCCGGCCCGTGTCGTTTTTTGCGGGACATCCGCTTGAAATGCGGGCGCTCGAACCGCGAACGCCCGGAATGCGAACGTTTCGAGCCAGCCCGATAGCGTCGACGCGTCATCGCGCCGGGTGATCGCTTTTTCGCATTCCTTATTCCGTCGCGTCGGCGTAACGCCGAATCACCTCGTACAGAAAACGCCGGCTGTCCAGCAACGAGCGCACGCGGACGCGTTCGTTCAGGCCGTGCGAACGCGGGCCTTCGGTGTCGTGGAATAGGCCGGATAATCCATAAGTCGGGATGCCCGCGGCATTGAGAAAACGGCCGTCGGTGGCGCCGGTGGCGAGCGTGGGCACCACCGCCACGCCGGGCCATAAGGATTCCGCCACTTCGCGCACCGGGCCGAGCATCCACGCGTCGATCGTCGGCATCGGCGCGGCGACCGGAATTTTCCCGATCGCGTTCACCGCGATGCCGTCGTCGTCGATCGCGCGCTGCAGCGCTTTGCGCACGTCCTCGACCGGCACGCCGGGAAGGATGCGGCAGTTGATGTTGGCGCTGGCCCGTTGCGGCAACGCGTTGGCGGCGTGGCCGCCCTGCGCCAGGGTTGCGATGCAGGTGGTGCGCAGCATGCTGTTCCAACCCGGATTCGCGGCCCACAAGCGATCGACCGCGGCTTCGCGTTCTGCCGCGGGTCGGGCGTCGTCGAGCAAGACGCCGAATTCGGCCTCCGACCCCGGCGCCAGCGCGCGCTGGCGCTCGAAATACGCGCGCGTCACCGGGCTGAGCGACACCGGAAAACGATAGTCGCCCAAGCGCGCCAGGCCGCGGGCGAGACGGTGGATGGGATTGGCGCGGGTCGGCCGCGAACTGTGGCCGCCGACATCGGTCGCGACCAGTTCGAAATCCTGATAGAGCTTTTCGCCGGCCTGCATTTGCAGCGCGATGTGTCGGCCCGCGGCATCGAGTTCGCCGCTCGCGCCTTCGTTCAGCACGAACGCGGCGTCCAAGGTCTCCGGATGCGTCTGCAGCAACCATTCGACGCTGTTGAAGATATCCGGGGTTTCTTCGCCGCAAGTCAGCGCGAGTTTCAAGCCGCGGCGCGGTGCGTAACCTGCGCGCTTGTAGCGGATCATGCTGTCGGTCAGCACCGAGGCCATCGCCTTGTCGTCGCTGGCCCCGCGGGCCGTGAACCAGCCGTCGCGTTCGAGCAGCTCGAACGGATCGCGGCCCCAATCTTCGCGCCGCGCTTCCACCACATCGATATGCGCGAGCAACAGAATCGGTTTGAGCCTCGGGTCGCGGCCGTGCAGTCGCGCGATCAAAGCGCCGTCGCGCGGCCGGTCGTCGGGCGCGTAGATGCGGGCGTCTTCCGGTGCGTAGCCGGCTTCGAGCAATCGCGCGCGCATCGCTTCCGCGGCGCGGGTGCAGTCGCCGTTGGAGCGCGTGGTGTCGATCTCCACCAGCGTCTCGTACAGCGCGCGGAAGCGCGCTTCGTCCGCATCGCCGTCGCGCGGATCGGAGGCGGCGCGGCCGGGCGCGGCCATCAGCGCGCAGGCCAGAGCAAAACCGATGCTCATCAGTGGGGTCGGGATTCTCGGCACGGCGCATTCTCCTGACGAATCGCACGACAGGGTGAGGCGGCGGGCGCCTCGGCGCAAGCAGGCGTCGATGGCGCGGTTTGCGCATGCATCCGTTTGCAGCCGAGCGAGGCCGCTGCATCGTTCTCGGACGCGCGCGCTGCGAATTGCGAATCGTTTTCGAACGAAAACGTTTCCAGCCATGTTCTGTATCGAATCAGGACATACGATGCGCGGAGGCTATCGCCAGCGCGCCATCGTTCCATGCCATTATGCGACGCACGTCACAGGAAGGGGGCCTGTACGCGACGACCGACAGCGGAAACGACGGTCGAGGACATGAAGTCGGTACGGCATCAGGAGTCATGGATCATGGAGTGCGAGACCGCGCGCTGCATCCACGGGATGTTCGAGGACTGGGCCGCCCGCGCGCCCGACGCGGAGGCGGCGGTCGATGCGACCTCCCGCTTGCGCTATGGCGAGCTCAACGCGGGCGCGAACCGTCTCGCGCGGCACTTGCGCGAAATCGGCGTCGGTCCCGGGGCACGCGTCGGCATCTGCATGGACCGCAGCGTCGGCATGCTCGAAGCGATCTTCGCGATCTTCAAAGCCGGCGCCGCGTACGTGCCGATGGATCCGACGTATCCGGCGCAACGATTATGCGAAATGGCCGAGGACGCGCGGCCGGCCGCAGTCTTGGCCGATGCGATCGGGTTGCGTGCGCTCGCGTCCGCTTTCGCCGGGCTCGATGCCCCGCCGGCGACGATCGATATCGTGGCCGATGCCGCGAATTGGGCGACGCGCGCCGCGAGCGACTTGGCCGCCGACGTGGCCGTCGGCTCGGCCGCCCCTTCGCCTTCCGACGCGCGCGTCGTTCCCGACCCTGCGCGAGACGGCGATGCCGTCGCCTACGTGATCTATACCTCCGGTTCGACCGGCCGTCCCAAAGGCGTGGAAGTGACGCACGCCGCCGTTTTGCATCTGTGGGGCGCGCTCGATGCGGTGCTGTTTCCGTCGATGGGTGCCGCGCCGTCGCCTCGCATCGCGCGTCGGGTGGCGATGAACGCGGCGCTGTCCTTCGATGTGTCGGTGCAGGGCTGGAGCCGTTTGCTGAGCGGCGATTGCGTGGTGGTGCCGCCGCAGTCGGCGAAGCTCGACCCGGCGCGAATGTTGGAGTTGCTCGAACGCGAGGCGGTCGATGTGTTCGACTGTACGCCCGCGCAGTTGACCGGGCTGATCGATGCCGGCTTGTTGCGGCGCCCGGCGCTCGCGGCGATGAACGTGGTCGTCGCCGGCGAAGCGATTGCGCCCGCGTTGTGGTCGCGGGTACAGGCCTGCGACGGTCCGCGCTTCTTCAACGCTTACGGCCCGACCGAAGCGACGGTGTACGCCACCGCGACGGCGATTCGCGACGCCGGACCAACGCCGCATATCGGCGTACCGCTGCCGGATGTGCGCATCGAGATTCTGGATGAGGCGCGCGCGCCGGTCGCGTGCGGCGAGGTCGGCGAGTTGTACATCGGCGGTGCCGGCGTGGCGCGCGGCTATCTGCATCGCCCCGAACTCACCGCCGAACGTTTCGTCGCCGATCCGCGTCGACCGGACGCGCGCTTGTATCGCACCGGCGATCTCGGCCGCTGGCGCGAAGACGGCGCGATCGAATATCTCGGCCGCAACGATTTTCAGGTGAAGATTCGCGGGTTCCGCGTCGAATTGGGCGAAGTCGAAGCGGCGATCGCGCAGGTCGCGGGCGTTCGCGATGCGATCGCGTTGGTGCGCGACGACGACATCCACGGACGGCGCTTGATCGCGTACTACCGCTGCGTCGTTGACGCGGACGATGCCGAGAATGCGACGCCCGGTGCGTCGCTGCCGGCCGCGACATCGGCCACGATCCGCGCGGCGCTGGCGGCGCGCCTGCCCGACTACATGCTGCCCGCCGCGTACGTGCGCGTGGAGGTGTGGCCGCAGACCGTCAACGGCAAACTCGATCGCGCCGCGTTGCCGGCGCCGAGCGCGCAGGATGTGGTCGCGGAAGCGTTCGTCGCGCCATGCAACGACACCGAGCGCGCGCTCGCCGCGATGTGGTCGGAGGTGCTGGGGCGCGATGCGATCGGTCGCGACGATCGGTTCCTGGCGCTCGGCGGCGATTCGCTGCGCCTGATCCAGCTCGCCTCGCGCATTCGCGCGGCGTTCGCGGCCGACTTGCCCGTGCAAGCGCTGTTCGCATCGCGTACCTTGGCGGATATGGCCGAGACGATCGATCGAGAGACTGGGGTGGGGCGCGACGACGACAGTACAGGCACCGACGACGACGGCGGCTTCGATCATTGGATGCCGCCGGATCCGCTGCCGCCGCGCGCGCCCTTGTCGTATCAGCAGTCCGGGCTATGGCTGCTGGAGCGCTTGTCGTCCACATCGATTGCTTACAACGCACAAAACGTCATTCGCATTCGCGGCGCATTCGATCCCGAGCGTCTGCGTCGTGCGGTCGCGCGGTTGGCGCAGCGCCACGAAATTCTGCGCACGACATTCCACGACGAGACGCGCGGCGATGGCGACGGCGAACCCAACCAGGTCGTGCATGACCTGAGCGTGCATGACCAGATCGGGCATGACCAGATCGGGCATGCGGACGTGCCCGGCATGTTTTCGTACCGCGAGTTGGATGCGCCGCCGAGCGATGCGACGCTGACCGCCCTCATCGAAACCGAGATCGCGCGGGTCTTCGATCTCGCCCGGTTGCCCTTGCTTCGCTTCGCCTTGTTCAAACTGGCGCCCGAGGATTTTCTGCTGATCCAGATCGAGCAGCATTATGTCCACGACGGCTGGAGCATGAATTTGCTCCTGCGCGAATTGCTCGCGTTCTACGAGGCCGACGCGGACGACGCATTGCCGCCGCCCGCCGCGCAGTATCGCGAATACGCGTTGTGGCAACGCAGCGAAGCGGCGCAGGCGCGATTCATGGCGGAGGCGACGTATTGGAAACGCAAGCTCGAAGGCGTGTCGCTGGAATTGCCGCTGCGCACGGATTTTCCGCGGCCCGCCGTGCCCTGCTATGCCGGCGATCAAGTTCGCGTCGTGTTGCCGCAGGCGCTGAGCCGCGCGTTGCGCGCGTTCTGTCGCGACGAAGGCGTCACCTTGTTCGCGGCGATGCAAGCGGCGTATCGGATGACGATCGCCTACTTCGCCGGCAGCGACGATTTCCTGATCGGCTCGGCGGTGGGCAATCGCGTCTGGCGCAAGAGCGAAAGCATGGTCGGCATGTTCGTGAACATGATTCCGACCCGCTGCGATCTTTCCGGCGACCCGACCTATCGGGCATTGATCGAAC
>JADZBF010000433.1 GCA_020852215.1 Lysobacter sp.
ACGTTCGCTGGCGTTGTCGAGCACCAGCGTGATCCGCACCCACTCGCCGTCGCGCACACGTTCGGATGTCAGCGGCGTCCAGCGCCCATCGCGCAGGACGGCATAACGGCGCTGCAGCGCGAATCCGATCGCGCTGGCGCTCGCGACTCGCGCATCCTCGCGATAGCGATATTCGGCGACGTAGCTGGCGGGCGCATCGCCGGAGACCTGCGGGTCGAGCGTGAGCGGACGCTTCGCGTCGCGCAGCGCGATCGCCGTTTCCCAGGTTTGCGCTTCGCCGCTCGCCGGCAATTGCAACTCGACTCGCGCATCGTCGCGCGCGATCCGCAGTCGTGCGGTCTGCGAAGCCTTCGCAGCGTGCGGCGCATCCAATTCGCGCAACGCCATCAAACAAGAGGCGCCGGTTTGGGTATCGACATCGGCATAGCCGCCCGCGTACAGATCGCTCAGTCCGGCAATCAACGCGCGCCGGGTCGTCGTGTCGCTCAGTTCGGGGTGTTCCAACAGCACGCCGATCAATTCGCATTGTTCGCGCAAATCCGAACTCATCCAGCGGTCGTTGCGCACACTCGTGCGCAGCACGCGCGCTTCGCCACGGCGTTTCGCCGCGTTCAACACGCGCGCGGTCGCGTCGCGCGCGGCGGCATGTCCGCCGTTCGTCATCGCGCGGATCGTCGCGATCTGTGCGGGCAGCGGCAATGCGTCGAAGCCCTGCCACAACGGATCGATTTGTTCGCGTTTGGGCGCGTCGAGACTCGCCAGCGCCAGAGCGGTGCGGGTCGCGGCATTGGGCGTGTCCCCGTCGTCCGACAAAGACGATCGCAAATACGATCGCGCATGCTCCAACGAACGCTCCAACGACTTCTCCAGCGCCTCCTCCGATGCGTTCTGCGCGGCGGTATGGCCCAGACGGCGCAGCAATTCCAATCCGCGCAGGCTGTAAGCCGTCAGCGGAACATAGACGCCGTTGTCGTCGTCGATCGAGGCGCTTTCGGCGAAGTAGCGGAAGCCGCCGTCTTCGCCCTGGAACACAGGGACGTTTTCGACGGCTTCCCTGATCGCTTCGCGCGCATCAGGAAAGCGCGCTTCGTCGCCGTGTTCCAGCGCGATCGCCGCCGCGACGGCGCGGCTGAGAATTTGCTCCCCGCAGCGGTGCGGGTAGCGATACAGCGCGTCGATCCATTCGTTGCTCATCGCTTTCGCGCCTGGCAACAGCGACACGCGAACGCGCAGGTCCTGCGCCGTCGTCGGGAATGCGGGCGCATCCAGTCGCAGCGTGGATGCGCCGAGCCAACCGGCCTGCACTTTCGATACTTCGATCGTCGGGCTGGCCAGTTCGATCTGCTGCGCGACCGCATCGACTGCGGTGCCGACACGCGCGGCCGCCGTGGCCGTCAACGGTTGCGGCGAGGCATACGCATCGGGCGCGAGCGTCAGCCCGAAGCTCGCTTGAGCGCGCGCCGGCAACGGCAAGCGCACGATCGTTTCGGCGCCCAAGGCTTCGACGCGCAAGGTCGCATCGGCTTCGATCGGCGCGTCGCCGGTCTGGCGCACGTTCGCGGTCACGACGGCGCGATCGCCCGGGTACAGCCGTGCCGGCGCCTGCAAGCGCGCTTCCAACGGCAGGCCCGCTTCCAGCGTCGCCTCGGCTTTCTCGAAGCCTTCGTCGCCGCTCGCGCTCCAGGCCACCGCACGCCAGCGCGTCAAATTGTCCGGCACCGCGAACGTCACTTCGCGGGTTTCGCCGGGCGCGAGACGGATCTCGGGTCGCCACAGCGCGGTGTCGACGAAATCGCCGCGCACGCGCGCACCGAACAAGGCTCGCGCTTCGGACACGCGCGCGCCGGGCCCGGAGCGTTCGATCTGAAATTCGGGTTTGCCGATCGTCGACGCATCGCCTTGACCCAGCTCTGAAGAACGGACGATACGAGACCCGGTCACTGTCACGCGGTCCAATTCCTGGTCGGCGCTTCCCGCAAGCGCTGTGTCGAAGTCATCGCGCGAAGCCCAACCCGCGCTTACCAGCGCGCCGCCATCGGCTGCGCTGATATTGAACAGGATGTCGCCGACGGCCGAGCCGTCGAGCGTTTCCAGCGTACTGCGCTCCAGAAGCAGGATCGGTTGCGCCGGCTCTTCGACGCCCGGTGCCGGGGCGCCGTTCACGGACAGATTCGCTTGCCATGCTGCGCCGTTCCAACCGTCGAAACCGATCGTGCCGATCCGCGACCGCCACGACGGCTCGCGCCACCCCAACCAGCTCGCGCCCTGCGGGTCGAATGCGTCCCAGCGCGCGCCGGCCAGCGAGCGCAAGGCATCGTCGAGCACCGCCAGCGTGGCCGTCAGCGGGCGATCGCTGCGATTGCGTACGCGAATCCGCACGGTTTGGCCGGGTGTCGCGTTCGCGGCATCGAATTCCAGCGCGAGCGTCGCCGTCGGTGCCGGTCGCGGCACGTCCACGTCCAGAGTCGCGTTCACCGTGCGCGGCGGCGCGCGCATGCCCTCGGCATCGGCTCGATACGACGTGCGTTCGCGCACCAAAGCATGCAATTGGACGCGATTGCGACCCTCGGCGAACGTCGGCAACGACAATTCGCCCTCGACGCGATCGATCGGCACCACGCGCGCGCCGAGAATCCGGCCGCCTGCACTGAACACCAACAGCGCGTCGGCATGCGCGTACGGCTGGCGTAGCAGCACGCGCACCGGCGCGGCCGAATCGGCCGGCGCTTCGATCAACGACAGTTTCGGCTCGATCGTCGACGCAGCCGTGAGGCCGTCGTTCGCATTCCACACGTATTGCTCCATCGTCATCGGCGCGGCATCGCCGCTGCGCGCAGTGAAACGATAGATGCCGCTGCGAACACGCGGCACGTCGCAGGGCGTTTCGACATCGGCGACCAGCACGCAGGTCGCGACCCGTTCGGACGTTTTGCTGCCGGTGTCGGTGATGTATTCGACCGCGAGTTCGACCGACGCACCGGCCTGGGCTTGGCCGCTCGCATCGATCACCACGCCGCGAAAGCGCAAGGGCGCGCGCGCATCGAACCATCGCGGCGCGATGCGCAGGCCGACGTAACGCTCGAAACGCGCGTAGCGGGCGACGACGGGACGGCTGGCCACGGCTTCGCGACCGGCGAGCCCGGCTTCGACCGTCATTTCGAGGCGGCCGAACGCGGGCGGCGACGCCTTCGCATCGAACGTCAGCGGCACTGCGATGCGCGTTTTACCGCCCGCATCCAGGGTGGGGAACGTCGGCTCGCGATAAGGCACGAACACAGGCGAATCCGAGTCGTCGTCGCTATCCTCGACGCCGAACGCATACTCCGCGTATTGCGGATACAGCGCCACGGGCGATTCGGGGAACAATTGAGTGGCGATGCGCTGCACGCCCACGCCGGATGCGCCGCCGCCGGACCAATAGCCGGCTTCGACATCGACGCGGAAGGTATCGTCGGCGCGCAACAGCGGCGTGGCCGTCGTCGCTTCCAACCACAGATCCTGCGCGCGAAACGTACCGACGAAGACGCAGGCGCCGCTACCCGCGCCGTCATCGTTATCGGATGCCGTACGAACGCAGTAGTCGCCATCCACCAGATGCGCGGGAAGCGCGATCT
>JADZBF010000434.1 GCA_020852215.1 Lysobacter sp.
GTCTCGGCACCTGGCTGGGCATCTTCGTCGGCATCGTGCTGAAACTCGCGCTGGCTTTTACGATGTTGGGCGTCTTCCTGGTCGCTTGGTATTTCTGAGATGACGTTCCGTACGTTGGTTCTTTGGGCGTTGCTGTGCTGCATGTCGATCTGGGCGCCACTCGCTTTCGGCGCGCCGGGCGAGCCCTCTCCGGCGGCCGCTCCGCACGCGAGGATGGCAGCCGCAACAGCGAGCGCCCCGGTCGGCGGCGAACCCGTGAATGCGCCCGCGAACGCGCCCGCATCGCGCGACAGCGCCGAGGCGCGCTGCGCCGCGAACCATATCTCCGATTGTTTCGAAGCGATCTACGACACCGCGCGCCAGGCCGGGCTCAATCTGCTGCGCAAAATTCCGCTGTTGATCCTCGCGATGTTGGTGATGCTGATCGCGCAGTGGGTCTCGCGCTTCGTCGCCAACCGCCTGCATCTGCTGAATATCCGCTCGGACAATCCGTACATGAGCGGCTTGGTGAAAACGGTCGTGCGCAGCGCGATCTTGTTGATCGGCGTCTTGATCGCGCTCGATCTGCTCGGCATGACCTCGGTGGTCGGCGCGGTGCTGGGCTCCGCGGGCGTGGTCGGCTTGGTGCTCGGCTTCGCGTTCCGCGATATCGCCGAAAATTACATCGCCGGCATTCTGCTGAGCGTGCGCCGTTCGTTCGAACCCGGCGACACGGTCAGCATCGACGGCCGCGAAGGCAAAGTGATTTCGGTGAACTCGCGCGCGACGGTGCTGATGACCTTCGACGGCAACCAGTTGCAGATTCCGAACAGCCTCGTGTTCAAGTCGGTGATCTTGAACTACAGCCGCAACCCGAAGCGGCGCTTCGAATTCACGACGACGATCGATATCTCGCAATCGATACGTCGCTCGGGCGCGGCGGGGCTGGCGGCCATCGCGGCGATCGACGGCGTGCTGGACGACCCCGCGCCATCGTGGTTGGTGGTCGAGAACGGCCACGCCGGCATCGTGCTGAAGTTCTACGGATGGATCGATCAGCGCGAAAGCGACCTGGTCAAGACGCGCAGCGAAGCGATCCGGCAAACCAAAACCGCCTTCGCGCGCGAAGGCATCGAAGCGCCGCGCACGATCTATCACATCGCGCGGTTGCCGGAGGATCGCGACGAGGCGGTCGTCGAGCCCGACCAGAACGGCGGCAGCGATACCTCGGTGACTCGCGAAATCGACGCGCAAGTCGCCGCCGCGCGCGCGGACGCCACCGGGCAGAATCTGCTGCAGCCGGACAAGACGTCGAAGCGATAGACCGCCCCCAACGCAACGTCGCCGTGAGCGAATTCGACATGCGCTTTTTCCGCAAGGCTGCCATCGGTGTTTCGATCGTTGCGCTGACGCTACCGGTCGCTTTCGTGGCGACGTTTCTGCTGATGCCGCTATGGTCCGCCATCGAATCGTCGACGCGCATCGAATCGGTCGGGCATTCCGGCCCCGCCGACTGGTGCTTCATCGCGACTTGGACGGCTTCGCTGGGGCTCGCGATCGGCGCGGCCGTTCTCGTTCGCCGTTCGCGAACGCGCGCATCCGCGAGCGCAGGCGAAACCTCATCGCTCGCGAAGGCCGTGCGCGATTCGTCGTCGCAGCATTGATGCGTCGATCGATTGCGTGGATCATGCGCGCTCCGAACCTTCGATGGAGCCGCACGATGCGCATCGCCCGACGTTTCGCCCCCGCCGCCGTTCGCGCCGTCGCGGTGTGCGCGCTCGTTCTCTCCGTCGGCGTCGCCTCGGCCGGCCCGCGACAGGGCGCCGCGAACGGTTTGGATGCCGCCGCCAAAGCCAAATTGGTCGGTCAGCATCGCCTGAGCCTGCAATGGATCGGCTGGGACGACCTCAGCGCCACCGGCAAGCTCAAGGTCGAAGAGCGCGACGGCGTGCTGCGTGCGGAAGGCGAGCAACTCGGCCGCGGCGAGAGCGCAGGCGATTTCGTACGCGTCTCCGGCAAGATCGTTTCGGCCGCCAAAGACGGTTTCGTGTTCGAGGGCCAGATCATCACGAAGGTGAGCCATATCGCCGCCGGCGCCGAATGCAAGCGCGAAGGCCGCTTCACCTTCAAGACCAAAGGCGGCCGCAAATACTGGCGCCTGCAGGAAATGGACAATCCCTGCGATCAGGCGACGGATTACGTGGATATTTATTTTCGCGGGATTTGACGAAACGAAGTTGCTCGATTCGTCATTCCGGCGAAGGCCGGAACCCAGCTTTTGACGGAGCTTCTGAATGCGGGATCCCGGCGTTCGCCGGGATGACTGCTGAAACAAAACCCGTAAGACAGGTGAAACCCGCCATAACGACGCCCTGTTCCGCAAGCTGCGATGAATCGATAGACGCGCGGTCGTCGTGTGTCGCGTCAATCTCGGAAGGCGGGTTTCACCCGCTCTACGCTCTCGCTTATTCCACCACCACCGGAATCTTGCCGATCGTGCCGCTCGAAATTCGCGCCTGCCATTCGCGCGGGCCGGTGTTGTGGACCGATGTGCCCTGCGAATCGACGGCGACGGTGACCGGCATGTCCTTCACTTCGAATTCGTAGATCGCTTCCATGCCGAGGTCGGCGAAACCGA
>JADZBF010000435.1 GCA_020852215.1 Lysobacter sp.
CTCTCCCGGCGTGCGGGGTGTGGGTGGCCGAGGGCGGGGTGCGGGGCGCACGCGCGTGAAAAACCCCATGCAAGCCCGCGTCGTCCGCGACTACCGCACGCAGTACGAGAATCCCATTCGATTCGCGAAGGGCGAGATCGTGACCCTCGGCGAACGCGACACCGAATGGCCCGCCGGAGAGCGGTTTTCTCCGGTCGCTCGCGCTTCTTGCTCTTCCCTCTCCCCGCGTGCGGGGAGAGGGTGGCCGAAGGTCGGGTGAGGGGCGAACGCGCGTGAAAAACCCCATGCAAGCCCGCGTCGTCCGCGACTACCGCACGCAGTACGCGAATCCCATTCGATTCGCGAAGGGCGAGATCGTGACCCTCGGCGAACGCGACACCGAATGGCCCGCGTTCGTGTGGACGATCACCTCCGACGGCAACGCCGGCTGGGCGCCGTTCGATTGGCTGCGACCGCTGGGCGATGACCGCGCGGAAGCGCTGCGCGATTACTCCGCGCAGGAACTCGACGTGGATGCGGGCGATGACGTGATCTTGCATCACGAACTCGGCGGGTGGTGGTGGTGCGAGCGGAAGGATGGGCAGTGCGGCTACGTGCCAGCGGAGCATTTGGAGATCGCGGCGAGATGACGCTCATCGAACGCTTGCACAAAGAATTCGCCGCGGAAGATGCCGATAGCTTTCTAATTCGACTGCGCGGTGAATTGTTCTGGGATCGTGCCGCATTCCGCAGACTTGTCGATGCGATGCAGGAGTATCTGGCCTCGGAACGCAACACCGAGGATCTACAGCGCCAAACGGCAGAAGGGTTTTGGTATCTCGACTGGTATGTGAAAGAGTGGAGTTCTCATCCGAACTTCCCGAAAGTTTTTCCTCAAAGCTACTACGAGTCCGCGTACGAACGATTGCACGATCTCGCTTATTGGTATTTCTTCGGCGAGTCGCCCTGCGAAACCGGAACTCTTGCGGTATTCGACGCATGAGACATCGATTCGATGATGCTCACGGGCGGGAGCACGGTCGTTTTACCCCCATTTTGGTAACCCACTGAGAGCCTGTTTAAAATCTGCTGCGCTCGGTGCTTTCGCGCCGTCCGCTGCTCGAAATGCTCATGTGCCTGCACGTACACTGCGCTTTCTGCGCTGCGGGCGGCGCGAAATCTCCGTCGCTCGCGACGATTTTAAACAGGCTCTGAGACATGATCGACGAAGAGGCCGAGCGCATACTTGGCGACCTGACGACTAAAGTAGTCGGCCACACTATCGAAGCGACAACACGACACTCGCGCTAACAGAATTCAAGGAACTGCACCATGAGCCAGACCAAAACCTTCCACCTCCCCGACCTCGGCGAAGGCCTGCCGGACGCGACCATCGTCGAGTGGTTCGTGAAGCCCGGCGATGTCGTCAAGCTGGATGCGCCGCTGGTGTCGATGGAGACCGCGAAGGCCGTCGTCGAAGTGCCGTCGCCGGTGTCGGGCAAAGTGTTGAAACTCGCGGGCGCTGCGGGCGATATCGTCGTCACCGGCAAGATGCTGGCGGAATTCGAGATCGACCCGTCGATGCCGCAGCGCTCGGAAGGTCAGGACACCGGGCATCACCATGCTTCGCCCCCCTCTCCCGCCGGGAGAGGGGCTGGGGGTGAGGGTACGTCCGCAACAAGCGGCCCTTCATCGGCAGCCGCGCCCGTCGCGGCTCACACCGCTCCCACAAAAACCGAGGAACTTCGCGAAGACAGCGGCACCGTGGTCGGCGCGATGCAAAGCTCCGACGCGGTGCATTCCGAAGCTGCAGTCGCCGTCGGCGGGGTGAAGGCGATGCCCGCCGTGCGCGCGATGGCGCGCAAGCTCGGCGTCGATCTGTCGCGCGTGCGCGCCAGCGGTGCCGACGGCGTCGTCACGATGGACGATGTGAAGCGCGCGGCGGCGGACGGCTCCGCGAAGATCGGCGCCGCTCCTGTGGGAGCGCCGGAAGGCGCGATACAGATCGCCGCGAAACCCGCCGCGGCTTCCGCCGCGCCCCCATCCGCCCTTCGGGCACCTTCCCCCGCAGACGGGGGAAGGGAGATGTCGGCACGCACCCAACTTTCAGCCAGCGGCAAACCGATGCGCACGCAGCCGCCCTCGGTGTCGGTGACGGGGCAGCCGGAACAACTCAAAGGCGTGCGTCGCAACATGGCACGAGTGATGGCCGATGCGCACGCGAAAGTGGTGCCGACCACGCTCTGCGATGACGCCGATATCCAGGCCTGGACGCCGGGCAACGACGTCACCGTCCGCCTGGTGCGCGCGATCTGCGCCGCAGCGAAAACCGTGCCCGCGCTCAACGCCTGGTTCGACGGCGACGCGCTCACGCGCACGCTGCATCCGCAAGTCGACATCGGCATCGCCGTGGATACCGACGACGGTTTGTTCGTGCCCGCGCTGCGCAACGCCGATTTGCTCGATGCGCGCGGCGTGCGCGAATCGGTGAACCGCCTGCGCGCGCAAGTCGAAGACCGCAGTCTGCCGGCGAGCGAACTCAGCGGCTACACCATTTCGCTCTCGAACTTCGGCATGTTCGCCGGCCGCTACGCCACGCCGGTGATCGTGCCGCCGTGCGTCGCCATCGTCGCCGCTGGCCGCGCGCGGCATCAAATCACGCCGGTGATCGGCGGCTTCGAATCGCACAAGGTCATCCCGCTGTCGCTCACCTTCGACCACCGCGCATGCACCGGCGGCGAAGCCGCGCGCTTCCTGCGCGCGATGCTCGACGACTTGGCGTTGGCGGGGTAGGCAACATCGGCTCAGTCGTAGAAACGCGTTGTATTCCATTCGCAGATCGCCGGAAATTCGCTGGCTCATGCCTGCCGAAACGGTCGTGGTGCCCGAAGGCCACCACATCATCGTCGTTAAACCCGATGCGCGGACACGCATCGCCTATACGCCTTCTGGGATATTGCTCGTGGATTACGGGCAGACCGGGGACTGGAAAGAAACCCATACGCATCTCGATGCGGCGCTGGAAACGCGGGCAGCGAGCGTGCTCGTCATCATGCAGTCCGCGCTGATCGACGCTTTGCGCCGATCGGCGCAGCTCATGGCGTTTTTCGACGATTGGAAGCGGAGAAAATCGCGCGGAATTTCCGCAGTCTGGGCGCTGCCATTGGACGCATCCTCGCAAACCGACATCGTTCGGCTCATTCGCGACATGGGTTACGGCGTACACGCGTCCGCACCGGACGGCGCCTGTTTTTTGGAAGTGCACAAACCGGATGGCTCCATCACGATCGGCATGACCGGGAATGCGTTGCGGTAAAATTCGACTTCGCATCGCTTCGACCTCGCGTCGTCTCGATCTCGCGCTGCTTCGACCTCGCACCGCTTTGACCCATGCCGTATCGCCCCGCTCCCGCCCAGGAATTCCGAGGTCCACGATTCTCACTTCGATGCTCGCTTTCGGCGCGTTCGGCGCCCTCGCCGGGCTCGGCATGGTCAA
>JADZBF010000436.1 GCA_020852215.1 Lysobacter sp.
AAACGCGTTTGCCCGAAAGGCGCCTGCTCAAAAAAGCGCCTGCCCGAGAAACGACGATCAGAACGGCAACAACAGATCGGGCTTCAATTGCAGTAATTGCGAGCGGAACGCTTCCTCGATGCGCGCGAGCGCGGCCTCGTCGTCGGCGTCGAAGCGCATCACCAAGACCGGCGTGGTGTTCGACGCGCGGATCAAGCCCCAACCGTCCGGCCAATCCACGCGCAGCCCGTCGATGGTGGACAAGCGCCCGCCCTCGAACTGCGCGGCCTCGCGGAAACGCTCGACGAAGGTATGCGGGTCGCCGTTCGGCGCCGGCACTTTGATTTCCGGCGTCGACACGCCCTTGGGCAACGCGCGCAGGATATCGTCGGGCGATTCGGAGGCCGAGGCGAGGATCTCGAGCAGACGCGCCGCGGCGTAGATGCCGTCGTCGAAACCGTACCAACGTTCGGCGAAGAAGAAATGCCCGCTCATTTCGCCGGCCAGCTCGGCGCCGGTTTCGCGCATCTTGGCCTTGATCAGCGAATGCCCGGTTTTCCACATCAACGGACTGCCGCCGCTGCGCAGAATATGCGAGGGCAAGCGGCCGGTGCATTTGACGTCGTAGACGATCACCGCGCCGGGATTGCGCTCCAGCACGTCGGCGGCGAACAGCATCAGCAGACGATCCGCGTAGATGTTCTCGCCGTCGCGCGTCACCACACCCAGACGATCGCCGTCGCCGTCGAAGGCGATACCCAAATCCGCGCCGCGGCGCTGGACCATGTTGATCAGGTCGACGAGATTGTGCGGCTCGCTCGGATCCGGGTGGTGATTCGGGAAATTGCCGTCGATCTCGCAGTACAGCTCTTCGACTTCGGCGCCGATCGCTTCCAACACCCGCGGGCCGATTTCGCCGGCAACGCCATTCCCGGCGTCCACCACCACCTTCAAGCGTCGGCCGAGCTGCACGTCGGTCGAAATGCGGTAGACATAATCGCCGCTGATGTCGCGGCTGGTCACGGTGCCGTAGCTGTTGGAGGCGAACAGCCGACGCTCGACGATACGTTTATAGAGATCGACGATGGCGTCGCCCGACAGCGTTTCGCCGCCGATCACGATCTTGAAGCCGTTGTAGTCCGACGGGTTATGGCTGCCGGTGACCGAAACGCAGGTCCCGGTCCGCAGGTGATACGCGCCGAAATAGACCACCGGCGTCGGCACCATGCCGATATCGATCACGTTGCGGCCGGCCTTGCGCAAGCCTTCGATCAAACCGTCGACCATGGCCTGGCCGGACAGGCGCCCGTCGCGACCGACCACGATGTCCTGCAACCCCTTCTCTTGCATGACTGAACCGACGGCGTGACCGATCAACGAAGCCACGTTCGGGTCGAGACTCTTCCCGACCACGCCGCGGATGTCGTACGCCCGGAAGATGCCGGCATCGATCGAGACCGGCGGTGGCGGCTCCGGCGTCTTGATTTCGATCGCCAATTTCGGCGCCTCGGGCGGCGGTTCGAGCGCGGCCATTTCGCTGAGCGTCGGCGCGCTTTCGACGGCTTCCGGCGTGCGACGCAATTGCAGCGGCGCGCGCGACAAACGCCACAGCACATACACGATGCCCAAGCACACGAACGCCAGCACCAAGCTGGGCACCGCATCCAAACCGAAGGCGCCGCTCGGCGGCTCCGACGCACCCATCACCATGCGCAGGTGCGATTGCGTCAGGGTGATGCCTTCGCGGTCCGCGATGTCGATGTAGGCCTTGTCGCCGCGCTCCCACAGCGCCACTCCGCCTTGGCGCAGCGCCATGTAACTGTCTTCGACCTCGGCGGTGGTGGACAGGCCTGAGGTGAGTTCCGAGAGCGCCACTTCGACGTAAGCGATACCGATCAACCGATTTCCGACGCGGGCCGGCGACGCGAGCCCCAATTGCGGGCCCTGCGCGGTCGGCACCACGCGGTGCATGGTTTTGTTCTCGAACAACGCCGCCTCGGCCACCGCCAAGCGGCCGAAACCGCTTTTGGGCAACCGCGCGTAAGCATCGTTCAAGTCCGGCGGCAGGATCGTCGAACTCTGCAACTGCGGCCAGGCCGCGCCCAGCAGTTTGGCCGCCAGGGCCAGATCGCCCGATTCCAACGCGGCCTGCACCGCCGGCTGCGCCAAGCCGTCTTTCATGCGCTTGGACTGCTGGTTCAACGCCTGCTGGACGAATTGGCCGGCCATGTCGCGCGCCGCCTGCAGATCGCTGCGGCGGTTGCTGTCGATGATCTGGGCGATGCTGGTCCACATCAGCCACCCCGCAAGCAAACCGAGCAACACCGCCAGCGGCAGAAAGGCTTTCTGCGCGTATTTCATGACGGCATCGGAGCCGATTTTCGGTTTCGTCTTGCTCATGCGATTTGATCGTTCCCCCGGCAGGTTGTCGAAAAACGGCCGTCCTGGTCGCTCTTTAAAAGGTTGTCGAAAAGCGATCGTCCGGATCGTTTTTCACGTTGCCGTCCATAGACTGCGCCGGCAGGCGGTCGACCGACCGCTCGCCGAGGCGCCCGATCAACGGACGCCGGTATGCCCGAAACCGCCAGCACCGCGAGCGCTATCGGCGAAAGTATCCACTACCCGCAAGCTCGCGCGCACGATCGGCAGCACCACGAGCTGGGCGATGCGATCGCCCGGCTCGACCACGAACGCCGCGGTTCCGCGGTTCCACACGCTGATCATCAATGGCCCCTGGTAGTCGGCATCGATCAAACCCGTGCCGTTCCCCAGCACGATACCGTGCTTATGCCCCAAACCGGACCGCGGCAGGATCACCGCGCACAAGCCGGGGTCGCCCAGATGAATCGCCAGACCCGACGGCACCAGATGCGCCTCGCCCGGCGCCAGCGTCAGCGGTGCGTCCAGAGCGGCCCGCAGGTCCAAGCCCGCGGACGCCTCGGTGGCGTAGGCCGGCAAAGGCCATTCCGCGCCAAAACGCGGGTCGAGGATCTTTACTTCGAGCGAGTGTTCGGTGGACATCGCGTTATCGTCGCTCTGTGAGGTGTTCGGATGTCCTGCGGACGGTCGCGGAAAGCCTCACGCCGAGGCCCCCGCCAAACGTTCGCGGATCAAGTCGCGAATCAAATCGAGCAAGGCATCCGCCAGCTCGGTCTTCGGCCCCGGGCCGAGCTCCCGCGCATCGTCGGCCGACAGCACGGTCAGCGCATTGTCTTCGCTTTCGAAGCCGCAGCCGGCCACGCCGACCCGGTTGGCCGCCACCAAATCCAGGCCTTTGCGCACCAGTTTGTCGCGGGCGTAGCGCTCGACCTCGTGGGTTTCTGCGGCGAAACCCACCACCACGCGCGGCCGCTGGGCGTGCGCGGCGATCTCGGCCAGCACATCGGCGGTGCGCACCAGCTCGACGGTCAGCGTCTCGCCGCCGCCGGGCTGTTGGGTTTTCTTGATCTTCTCGGCGGCGACCGTGCGCGGGGTGTAGTCGGCGACGGCCGCGGCGCCGATGTAGACATCGGCCGGCAGCGCGCCCAACGCCGCTGTGCGCATCTGCGCCGCGGAACGCA
>JADZBF010000437.1 GCA_020852215.1 Lysobacter sp.
CGCGACTTCGCGCCACGTCAGCGGGCGCATCGTCAGCCGGTACTGACTGAAGCCGTGAGCGATATCGTCCAAGGCGAGCCCGTCGTCGAAGCTCGCGTTCGCGATGCGCGCATCGAACCAGGCGCGTGCGTCGTCGTGATCCTCGGCTTCCGGCAGCGACCACAGCGAAGCCCAAATGCCGCTGGGCGGGCGCCGCAGCAACAGCGCGCGGCCTTGCGCATCCTGCGCCAACAGCACGTAGGCCGTGCGTTCGGGCAGAGGTTTTCCGGGCTTCGGCGTGGGCAATTCGTCGATACGGCCTTCGCGGCGCGCGACGCAAGCGTTCTGCAGCGGGCATAACACGCAAGCGGGGTCGTGGCGGGTGCATAAGGTGGCGCCGAAATCCATCTGCGCCTGGGTGTAATCGGCCATGCGATGCGTGTTGCGCGCATCGGGCAGCAGCGATGCCGCGATCGTCCACAATTTCTTTTCGATCGCAGGCGTGCCCGGCCAACCGTCGATACTGAATACGCGGCACAGCACGCGTTTGACGTTACCGTCGAGGATAGGCTGCGCATCGCCCCAGGCCTGCGAGAGAATCGCGCCCGCGGTGCTGCGGCCGATGCCGGGCAGCGCCATCAGCGCGTCGAGATCGCGCGGCAAATCGCCCTCGTGCGCATCGACGCAGCGTTTCGCGGCGGCATGCAGATTGCGCGCGCGTGCGTAGTAGCCGAGTCCCGACCACAGCGCCAGCACATCGTCGGACGGCGCTTCGGCCAAGGCGCGCAAATCGGGCAGCGCGGCGACGAAACGTTCGAAATACGGCACCACCACGCGCACTTGCGTCTGCTGCAGCATGATTTCGGACAACCACACGCGGTACGGCGTACGCGGGTCTTGCCACGGCAAGTCGTGGCGGCCGTCGGTGTCGAACCAGGCCAGCAGTTTGGCGGCGTAGTCGGAACGATCGGAGGCGGCGAGGCTCATTTCAAGGCCTCGTCGTCGATTTCGATCTCGACGCCTTCGAGTGTCGCGCCGGAAATTTCCAGACGCGGCGCGCGCAAACGTCCATCGAGCGGCGGCAGCGGCGAGCCCACGCTTTGCGATATCCAGGCGAGCACATCGTCCAAACGGAAACGGCTTTCGAAGCGCATCGCGTCGCGCGCCATATCGAGTTCGATCGTTTCCGACAAATCCGGCGCGCCGACATAGCCCAGCCGGAACGGCAGCGGCGAGCGCGATGCGCCGATGGGCGCGGGCAACGCGGGCCATGCCTCGGGCCACGCGGGCATGCGACCGTCGAGCCGCAGCACCAAGCGGCGACCGATCGCGAACGCGCCGTTCGCATCGAAATTCGGAATCGACCCATCGCTGCGAAGCACGGCGGTCACGGGCTCCAACGCCCAGGTCGCATTATCGAAATGCAGGGGGCCGAAGAGGCCGAGCGTGACGGCAATTTGGTTTCGCCGGATTCGTAGCGCGCGATCATGCCGAAGCGCACGGGCTCAATGCGCAAATCGTCTTGCCCGATGCGCAGCGGTCCCGAGAACGTCACCGTCGCCGGCAGCCGCCAATCGTCGCCGCGTTGGATGGTGAGCGGCCCGACCACCGCCAGACCGGCGCCGTTCGCGGGTCGGGTCAGGGCGACCGCCAAATCGAAGGGGATCGCGGTGGGCGCATCGACGTAACGGCCGCGAATCCGTGCTTCCACCGTACGCTCCGCATGCAGCGCGGGCAAATCGACGGCGATGTGCTCGATTTTCCAATCGTCGTTGTCGATGCGGCCGTCGCGCACGCGCAGGCCGTCGGTGAGCGTGGGAATCTTGGTTTCGGCGCTGGGCGGGCGCTTCGCGAGCCAGGTTTGCAGCGCGACCAAGTCCAGCGTCGGCGCGTCCAGTTCCAGACGCTCGACGGTGACGTCTTCGCCGCGACTGCGCAATGTCGACCAGGGCAGGGCGATCGACAGTCGCTCCGCGCGCAGCATCACGGTTTTCGAATCCGGTTCGCGCACGACGAGATCGCGCACGACCAACTGCGGTTTATCGCGCAAACGCGCTTCGACATCGGGGCTCGCGGTGATGACGAGGCCGAGCGCCTTGCCGCCGCGATCGAGCAACACCGGCACCGAACGCTGCGGCTGCAACAACCACAGCGCTATGCCGGCCAATACCGACAGAACGACAAGCACGATCAGCGCGCGTCGCAGCCAACGACGCAATCGACGATGCCGACGCGGCGGTTCTGACGACGGTGGCGGCCCGGAACCGGTGCCCGCATCGGCGGACATCGCGCCTTCGCGGCTCGTCGTTTCGACGCTCACCCGCTGAGCGCTTCCGGCAGCAGCGCGTCGACGAAGGCTTCGGCATCGAATACGCGCAGATCTTCCTGACGCTCGCCGATACCGGCGAAACGAATCGGGATGCCGAATTCACGCGCCAGCGCGAACACCACACCGCCTTTCGCGGTGCCGTCGAGTTTCGTCACCACCAAACCGGTGACGCCGGCCGCGGCGTGGAATTGACGCAATTGCGACAGCGCGTTCTGGCCGGTTGTGCCATCGATCACCATCAGCACTTCCTGCGGCGCGTCGCCGTCGAGTTTGCCCAGCACGCGCTTGATCTTGCTCAGCTCCGCCATCAAACCCTGCTGCGTGTGCAGGCGGCCGGCGGTGTCGGCGATCAAGACCTGGATACCGCGCGATTTCGCCGCCTGCAGCGCATCGAACGCGACCGACGCGGCGTCGGCGTTTTGCCCCTGCGCGACCACGGCCACGCCGTTGCGCTCGCCCCAGGCCTGCAACTGCGCCACCGCGGCGGCGCGGAAGGTGTCGCCCGCGGCCAACATCAGCGTGCGACCTTCGCTTTTGAAGCGATGCGCCAGTTTGCCGATGGTGGTGGTCTTGCCGACGCCGTTCACGCCGACGGTGAGGATGGTGAAGGGCTTCGCGGCGGGGTCGATCGTCAGCGGTTTCGCTACCGGCGCCAACATCGCGATCAATTCGGCGCGTAAGGACGCGAGCAATGCGTTGGCGTCGGCGAATTCGCGGGCCTTCATCCGCTTGCGCAGCGTTTCGACCAATTGCGTGGTGGCGCCCACGCCCACGTCGGCGGTGAGCAGCGCGGTTTCGATCTCGTCGAGCAGATCGTCGTCGAGTTTCGGATTGCGCGAGAACAGGCCGCCGATGCTGCGTGCGAAGGCGCTGTTGCGCAGACGGTCGCGCCAACCGGGTTTGCCGGGCGCGGCGGCGGGCGCGGCGAACGCTGCGTCGTCGATGGAGGTCTCGGCGGCGGGTGCGCTCGGCTCGGCCGGCAACTGCGCCGAGGCTTCGATGCTCGGCGTGTCGATGTCCGAGCCTGTTTCTGCGGGAAGGGCAGCGGGCGTCGTCGCATCGTTGGCGGGTTCGGAAGGCGCGGCGGGCGTCTCGGCCGGTTTCTTGCGACGGAAGAACGGGATCATCGGGTACGCGGGTCCTGAAATGCGGCGACGCGGGGAATGGCGACGCCGAGCGGTGTTCTCAAGCGAGTTCGACCGGCCTTTTCGCGAGCCGAGCGGGCGAATGCGCCAAAGCGCGGCGACTCGTGGACAATGGCCGGAATGTTAACACCGCCCTTCCCGACCCCTCGATGAAGACGCCGCACGGCAGGTCGAAGCGCACCGTGCCGGCCTCGCGCGCCGATACGCGGCCGGCGGGCGAGGTACGGATCGTCGGCGGCCGATGGCGCGGCAGCAAACTGCCGGTGGCCGACCGGGACGGCCTGCGCCCCACGGCCGATCGCGTGCGCGAAACCCTGTTCAACTGGTTGCAGCCGGTCGTGCCCGGCGCGCGGGTGCTGGACCTGTTCGCCGGCAGCGGCGCACTAGGGCTGGAAGCCCTGTCGCGCGGCGCGCATGCCGCGCGCTTGATCGAGCGCGATGGCGACCTCGCCGCTGGGTTGCGCACCACCCTCGAACGCCTGCGCCGCGGCGACCCTGCGGATCTCGTCTGCGACGCCGAAGTGATCCATGCCGATGCGCTGACCTGGTTGGCGGCCCCGCCCGCGTCGCTCGCGGCCGATCCGGCGCAGCGCTTCGATCTGGCGTTCCTCGACCCGCCGTTCGCGGGCGAGTTGTGGCGGCCGGCGCTGTCGCTGCTCTCGCCTTGGTTGGCGAACGACGCCTGGCTCTATCTCGAAGCCCCGCACGACGCCGAGATCGACCCCGGGCCGGCGTGGCGCCCGCATCGCGAAGGCGCGACCCGGGACGTGCGTTTCGCGCTGTATCGCCGCGCCTGCTGATCGCGAGCCGCACCGACTGTGCGCCGCCCGCGATAGGTTCTACACTCCGCCCGACCTCACGGCCCCGGACCCCCGCCACCATGACCCCAGCCGCTTCGCGCATCGCGGTCTATCCCGGCACTTTCGACCCGATCACCAACGGTCATCTGGACTTGGTCGAACGCGCCGCGCCGCTGTTCGAGCGCTTGATCGTCGGTGTGGCCGAAAGCCCCAGCAAACGTCCGGCGCTGCCGCTGGCGCTGCGGGTCTCGCTGGCAGAGGAGTCGCTGGCGAAATTCCCGAACGTCGAAGTGCGCGGATTCCACTCGCTGTTGGCGCATTTCGTCGCCGATGTCGGCGCCGGCGTGCTGCTGCGAGGCCTGCGTGCGGTCTCGGACTTCGAGTACGAATTCCAGTTGGCCAGCATGAACCGCCACCTGATCCCCGACGTCGAAACCCTGTTTCTGACCCCCGCCGAACAATACGGCTTCATTTCCTCGTCCCTGGTGCGCGAGGTCTCGCGCCTGGGCGGCGACGTTTCCGGCTTCGTTCCGACTGCGGTCTGGCGCGCGCTGGAAGCGGAATGGAAGCGCCAGGCTGGCTGATCGGCGATACTGCCCGCATCCCATCCCGCCCCGAACCGAGGTCCCCGTCATGAACATCCTCGTCCGCCTGCTGCTGGTCGCCGGCCTCGCCGTCTCGCTGAGCGCCTGCAAGAAAGAAGAAGCCCCGAAGAAAGCCGAAAAAGCCGCGCTCGTCGCGCCGACCAACGACGATGCCGCCGCTTGGCGCGCGTACGTGTCCGATGTGGTCGGCCGCAACATGGAGGGCGTGACCGGCCAGCCGTTCGTCTATCTGCTGCCGGCCGAAAGCACCGCCGATTTCGAAGGCAGCTACGACCGTCTGCTCGACAAGGCCAGCACCGACGTGTCGCGCGGCATTCTTTCCGGCAGCATGTTGGCCTACGCGGCAGCGTCGCCGTCGTCGACGAAGATCGCCGAACTGGTCGAAACCGCGTTCACCGCGAAAAAGCTCGACGGCAAGCTCAAAGGCGTGAAACTGGTGTTCATCGGCAAGCCCGAGGACAGCGAACGCGTGAAGGCCGCTGTCGCCGCTTCCGGCGTCAA
>JADZBF010000438.1 GCA_020852215.1 Lysobacter sp.
CTACCCGGAAACGAAGACGATTGCCCCCTCTTCGCGGCACCCGGAGTATTCCGCTCGTCTACCCAGCCGGGCCGCTCAGCCGATTCCGAGCCCCGGAATCGTGGCGATGGCCTGCGGGTCGAAGCCGGCCAGGGCGGCGAAATGACGGCCGCGCTCGGTGTAATCGCGATACGCACCGAAGCTCGGCGCGCCCGGCGACAGCAGCACCACCCCGCCATCGGCCCCGAGGGCGGCCCGCGCCTGGGCCATGGCTTCGGCCAAATCCGAGGCCGCAGTCAGTACGAAGCGGCCTTCCTCGGCCAACGGCGCCAACAGCGCATGAATGCGCGGGCCGTTCTGGCCCATGGTCGCGATCGCGACCGGCGCGCGTCCCCGCATCGCCTCGGCGAAACCGGACCAATCGACGCCGCGGTCGTGACCGCCGACCAGCAGCGCGACTCGGCGGTCCCGGAAACAATCCAACGCCGCCAACGTGGCGTGCGGCGTGGTGCTGATCGAGTCATTCACGTACAGCGCGCCGTCGCGCTCGCCGAGGGCCTGCAAGCGATGCGGCAGCGGCCGGAAGGTGGAGGCATGCGGCGCGAAAACCGGGGCGTCGAGTCCCAGCGCTTCGATCGCCGCCAGCGCCGCGCACAGATTGCCGCGGTTATGCCGGCCGGGCAGCGGCACGTCGGCGGTGTCGAACACCGGCGTATCGCCGCGAAAGATCGTGTCCTCGCGCAGATGCCAACCGTCCGCATGGCCGTACCAAACGATTCGAGAATCCGGCAGTTCCAACGCCGCCAGCGTGGGATCAGCGCGATTGAGAATCGCGATCCGCGGCTTCGCCTGCGTCAACAGCGCGAGTTTGTCTTCGACGTAGCGCGCTTCACCGCCATGCCAGTCCAGATGTTCGGGGAACACGTTCGTGACGATAGCGATGTCCGGTCGCGCACCGGAAACCGCCACATCGCGGGTTTGATAGCTGGACAATTCGATCGCCCAGAATTCCGGCGCCTGCGCCGCATCGACATCGAGCAGTTCCAACAGCGGCAAACCGATATTGCCGCACAACGCAGTGCGATGACCGCCTGCGCGCAGCAGATGCGCCAGCAAGGCGGTGGTGGTGCTTTTGCCTTTGGTGCCGGTGACGCAGAGCGTGCGCGATTGTGGATGCGCTCCGGTATTCGCGGCGGCATGTTCCGCGAACCACAGCGCGGTGCCGCCGAAGAAACGCGTGCCGTTCGCTGCCGCGGCCCGCGCCTCGGGCGCGTAGGGGCTGATGCCCGGCGACTTGATCACGACGTCGAAAGCGGGCAAGCGCTCGGCGCTGGCCTCGGTGCTTGCGCGCAACTGTTCCGCGCGTAACCGCGCGTCGCCGGTCGCGAGTACCGCCTCGGTTTCTTCAGCGGTGCAGAACACCGTCAGTTCGGCGTCGAAGCCCCGCGCGCGCAACGCGCGCCATGCGGCCTTGCCCTCGCGCCCCCAACCCCAGAGCGCGACGCGTTGGCCTTCAAGCTGCGAAATGCACACGCAAACGGCTCCACAGCGCGGCGGGAACGCGATGCTCGTCGTCCAAGGCGAGCAGCGGCTCGATCGGCAATTCCGCATCGATCAACTGCGGCCGAATCTCGCGCCCGAAACGTTCGACGATTTCGTCCTCGCGCCATTCCGGACGATCGGCCAACGCCGCCATCGCCGCGCGCGATTCGCGGCCTTCGCCGACGCACTCGAACGGTTTGTGATCCTGGAATTCGAGCAGCGCGTCGTAGCCGGGCATCTGCGCCGGGTCGTCGAGCAGATTACGTCCGAAAATGCCGACCAAACGCGGTTTCGGCATGAACGGCGCCAGCGCCAGAAACACGAAATGGCATTTCGGGCACACGCCGCACCAGCGATTGACCGGGCGCTCGCCGAGGATATGGAAATTGCGGTTGCAACTGGAAAAATGCGCGTCGTAGCGATCGGTCTTGGCGAACTGTCGCGCCACCGCCAATTCGCTGAGCGGGCGCAGCAGCGAGTAGTACTTCAGATCGGCGGCGATGCGCGTTTGCACGTAATCGCCGAACGCACGCTCGAACGCCCAGCCTTTCGACCACTGATGATTCACTTCGCCGGTGCCGGGAATGACGCTGCCGTAGCTGGCCGAGCGTTCGTTCGAGAACACCACCTGATCCACGCCATGCAGCAGCGCGGCGAACACCAGAATCGCGGAGTTGACCGCCGTCACCGGAATATGGCCGTTCCACGCGCCGAGACGGTTGTATTCGAACAACTGCGACGCGAGTTGTCGGCCCGGGTTCAGCGTGGGCAGTCCGGTGCGCTCGGCACAGGCCTTGATGAGCTGCGAGCCGCCGATCCACGTCACCGTCTGTTCGACGCCGACACCGCGCAGCGCTTCGATGCTGACCAGCGAATCCTTACCGCCCCCAATCGCGACAAGCGCGTGTTCGCGCAGGCCCAACGCCGGCGCGGGCTGATTTTCTCCCTCTCCCCGGCCAGCCGGAGCACGGCTGCTTTCTCCCTCTCCACGATGAGCGGGAGCACTGCTGATTTCTCCCTCTCCACGATGAGCGGGAGCGCTGCTGATTTCTCCCTCTCCACGATGAGCGGGAGTGCTGCTGATTTCTCCTTCTCCACGATGAGCGGGAGCGCTGCTGATTTCTCCCTCTCCCCCGCCTGCGGGGGAGAGGGTCGGGGTGAGGGGCGCTTCTGTCGCAATATCAAAGCGCCCCTCACCCGGCCCTCTCACCGGCTCGCGGGGGAGAGGGTGTTCGTCGGACGGAAATTTGATCCTGCCGTGCAGATTCAACCCATTCCGATACGCGAATTCGCCCAGACCATTGAGATAAATCGTTTCCAGTAATTCGGCGGTCTCGGTGTCGATCGCGTACGACTCGATGCGGATCTCCGGCGGCACCGCGGCTTTGTAGTAACTCACGCCCGCGATCAAATGCAGCAAGCGCAAGGCGCGCTCCACCGCTTCAACGCGCGACGCGTCCAGATCGAACGGCGCGCCCGGCACGGTCACGGTCTCGACCAGCTCCGGGCCGTCGTCGAACGCGTAGACAAGACGCGCGATGCCGGTCGCCACATCGAACTCGCAGCGAACGAAGCGGAAGGCGCGAATCGCGTCGCGCTGGAAATGCAATGCGGTATCGGCGCTCAAGACTCGACTCCAGACAACACAGCGCGCATTCGCTTCGAGCGCACCAGACGAACGACGGTGTATTCGACGAAAAGCGCCGGGAGGAACAAGATGAGGGATGCGAGCATGACGAGGACGAAGATCGCGGTCGCACTCAAGATCAAATCGCCTGCGAGTCCAGCGACCCGCTCGGCGGTCACCGCTCGTTCGAGACAATATTCGACCGCGAGTATCGCCGCGAAAATCGGAAACGACCACCAGGCGATTCTGGACGACAACGTGCCGTCAGGACATTCGACGATCCGCCTCCCTCGCGAATGCCACCATGCCGACAAAGCCACGGCGACGATTGCGGGCAACGTGATATGCAAATGAACGTACCAATCAGCGTTCGACGATGCGCCCTCGGAATCGAGCACGCTCGAAATCCACCCCATGGGAACGGCGATAACGGCTGCCGCCAGCGCGCTGAGTAGGACCAGCATGTAACGCTCGTTCACCCGAACACCTCCTCCACCGGCAGCGCACGCAGGTTGTAGCGGTTCGCCATGCTCATGCCGTAGGCGCCTGTGTCGGCGATCAGCAGCACGTCGCTTTCCGTTGTCGCGACGGGCAACGCGCGTTGGGTGCCGATCACATCGCTGGATTCGCAAATCGGGCCGACCACGTCGAACAGCGCGGTGTCGGAATCGTCCAGGCGCGACAGATTATGGATGCCGTGCCACGCGTCGTAGAGCGCAGGGCGCATCAAAGCGTTCATGCCGGCGTCGGCGCCGACGCGGCGCAGGCCGTCTTTCTCCACCACCTGCGTGACGTGCAGCAACAACACTCCGGCTTCGGCGACGAGATAACGTCCCGGCTCCACCGCCAGCGCGTAGCGCGCGTACGCCGATTTGATATCGGCAAGACCCGCCGCCCAAGCGTCAAGATCGAAGGCGCGATCCTCGGGACGATACGGAATCGGCAAACCGCCGCCGATATCGATCGTCGCGACGGTACCGATATCGTCGGCGATGCCGGCGAGTTCGGCGTAGACCTCGCGCCAATGCGCGGGAGTTTCTATCCCGCTGCCCAAATGCGCGTGCAGACCGATGATGGTGGCGCCGATGCGCCGCGCTTCGTCAGCGAACGCATCGACTTTGTTCAGCGGCAAACCGAATTTCGCGTCGCGGCCGCCGGTGCGGACTTTCGCGTGATGACCGTCGCCGCGGCCCAGGTCGATGCGCAGCCACAACGTGCGGCCGCGGAACACTTCCGGCCATGCGCGCAAGGCTTCGACGTTATCGACCGTAACGATCACGCCATGCGCCAGCGCGGCTTCGTACTCGGCGCGCGGCGCGAAACTCGGCGTGAACAACACGCGGTCGCGATCGATACCCGGCAGCGTCACCAAGGCATATTCCACTTCGGACAGCGATACGCATTCGAAGCCGAAGCCTTCGGCCTCCAGTGCGCGCAAAATGTCGGGATGCGCATTGGCTTTCAGCGCGTAGAACTGTCGGTCGATCGTGGGCACTGCGGCGATCGATCGAGCGCGCGCACGCACGGTCGCCAAGTCGTAGACATAACGCGGGGTGCCTTGCGCGGCGCAAGCCAGCAATTTCTCGCGCGCCGCATGCCACCACGGCGTTTCGCGCGCGGAACGCGCATCGGCCTGGAACAAATCGCGCCAACTCGGACCAAACACCGCCGCGTCCTGCACCGGCATCGCGCCGCTGTCGATCAGCGCGTCGTGCAACACCGGCAACAAACCGTCGGCGTCGACTTCATCGACGACGAAAGTGAGGTTGAGGTCGTTCGAGGACTGCGAAATCAGATGCACGCGTTCCTGGCCGAACGTCGCCCACACCTCGGATAATTTGTGCAGCAGCGAACGCATGCCGCGGCCGACCAGGGTGATCGCCGCGCAGGGCGCGATCACCTTGACCCGGCAGACGTGCGCCAGATCCGCCGACAATTCCGCCAACACGTCGGTGCTGACCAGATTTTCGCTGGGGTCGAGCGACACGGTGATGTTGGTTTCGGACGAACCGATCAAATCGATCGACAGGCCATGCTTCTTGAAGCGCTCGAACACATCGGCGAGGAAGCCGACCTGTTGCCACATGCCGATGGTTTCCATCGACACCAGCACGATGCCGTTGCGGCGACTGATCGCCTTCACGCCGGGCACGGTCGCGGCGCTGGCGTCGATACGAGTGCCGGGCAAGTCGGTATGCTCGGTGTCGAGAATGACCAGCGGCACGTTCGCGTCGCGGCAAGGCGCGATCGAGCGCGGATGCAGCACTTTCGCGCCGGTGGTGGCGATTTCCTGCGCTTCGGCGTAATCCAGACGCGCGAGCAAACGCGCATCGGGCACGTCGCGCGGGTTCGCGCTGAACATGCCGGGCACGTCGGTCCAGATTTCCACGCGCCGCGCCTTGAGCAAGGCGCCGAAATACGCCGCCGAAGTGTCCGAACCGCCGCGGCCCAGAATCGCGGTACCGCCGTCGTCGTGGCGGGCGATGAAACCCTGCGAAATCAGCGCATGCGTGGGCTGCGCGGCGAAGCGCGCATGAATCTCGGCATCGCCGCGGTAATCGCAATTCACCGACAATCGCTGCCCCCAGGGACTGGCGTTCGGCAACGACACCGCGCGCAGCCATTCGCGGGCGTCGCACCAGCCGATGTCGAGGCCCTGCGCGCGCAAATAGGCCGCACCCAGCGTGGACGACAGCAATTCGCCCTGGGCCAGCACTTCCGCCTGCCAATCGAAACCGCGCGACGCGGCGCGCGGGTCGTCGCCCAGCGCGCGCAATCCAGCGAGTCGCGCGCCGAGCGCGGCATCGGCATCCAAATCGAGTTCTGCGCAGAACGCGCGATGGCGTTCGATCAATGCGTCGATGCGGGTGGCGATGTTTATGCCGTCGGATGTCTTGCCATCGGCAATCGCCTGCAATTCGTTGGTGACGCCCGACAGCGCCGACACCACCACCAGCACACGCGCGCCGTCATCGTCGATGCGGCGTTTCGCCAATTGCCCGATGGTGTCCCAGCGATGGCGACGCGACACCGAAGTGCCGCCGAACTTGAGCACGAACCAGGGGGATGCGTCGGGCATGGGCGAGTAGATGGGGGTTGTTCGGTAGACTGCCGAGGCCGGCTGCGTTTCGAGCGCGCTTCGAGCGGCGCGAAGCGGCCATTCTATGCGAACCCATGCGCTCTCACTCCTCGAATTCGCCATGACTTCATTCCGTTATCTGCAATTGGACGTGTTCGCCGACCGCCCCGGCGCCGGCAACCCCCTCGGCGTGGTGGTCGAGGGCGAACGCTTCGATCCGGCGCGCATGCAGGCCTTCGCCGCCTGGACGAATCTGTCCGAAACCATCTTCCTGCTGCCGCCGACGACGCCCCAGGCCGATTACCGGGTGCGTATCTTCACGCCGCGGCAAGAACTGCCGTTCGCCGGGCATCCCAGCGTCGGCGCGGCATGGGCGGCGATCGACGCCGGCCGCGTCGCCGCCGATGCGCCGCGATTGGTGCAGGAATGCGCCGCGGGCCTGCTGCCGGTCGTGATCGAAGGCGGTCAAGGCGATGCGCGCTGCCCGCAAGTGCGGGCGCCGCGGGCGCAGCGGATTGGGGGCGAAGAGATAACGATGGCGTTGCTCGATGCTGCGACCGACGGGATGCGGCTCGGCGCCCTGGAGCGCGCCCTCTGGAGCAACGGGCCGCGGTGGTGGCTGATCGAATTGGCCGATGCCGATGCGGTGCGCGGCCTCAAGATCGACCCGGTGGCGGTGTCGGCGCTCACGCTGGCGACCGATGCGGTCGGGCTCGCGGTCCATGCCGCGGACGAGCGCGACGGCCACCATCTGGCGGTGCGCGCGTTCTGCCCGGCCGACGGCATCCCCGAAGACCCCGTGACCGGCAGCGCCCAGGCGTCCATCGCCGCGCGGCTGGCCGCCGCCGGCCGCTTGCCCGGTCGCGAGGGACGTTACGTCGGCAGCCAAGGCCGGGAACTGGGCCGCGACGGGCGCGTACAGGTGCGGGTGGACGAGGACGGCGAGGTGTGGATCGGGGGCCTGGTTCAAGCGCCGATTCGCGGCGAACTGACATGGTGAATCCAATCGTCGATAACCGAATTGTCGAAAACCAAATCGTTCGCCCGCCCCTGCCGCAGGCGCGGCCTCATCGACATACCGGTTTGGTTGCATGGGAGGGCCGGTGAAGACGGGCGAACCGATGCGCGAGCCGCAGCAGGAATCGATCGACGAGCGCGGCATCTTCCTCGCCGAGTACGAAGTACGCCCCGCGCCGCACAGCGAGGATTTCCCCACCGTCGGCGGCGCGTCCGTGGTCTGTCTCGTACGCGCGGCCGACACCGATGCCGCGCACGCGGCCTGCATGCGCTATTTCGCCGACACCGCCTGGGAGTTCGTGGAGCGTACGCGCCCGCCGCAGCCGCTCGCACGCGAGGAAGTCGCCGACGACGACGAGGCCTTGGACGCCTTCGAGGAAGCGACGACGCACGGCGAATGTTTCCTGTTCCATCTATGGTCGCCGGAACCCGGCGAAGGCGAAGCGTTGCATTGAACCGTTGCGATGCGGCCGATCTGCGGATTTTCCAATCGGCCGATCGTTCGCCGCCCCGCTGCTAAGCTGCCCCACCCACCGCAGGACCGCTGTCGCTCATGACGCTCCCCTCACCTCGCGCGCGCCGGTACGTTCAAGTCGATGTCTTCGCCGACCGCCCGGGCGCGGGTAAGCCGCGCGCGGTAGTGCTGGAGGCCGAAGGTCTGGACGACGAGACCATGCAAGCCATCGCGCGCTGGACGCGTTTGCCGGAAACCACCTTCGTGCTGCCGCCGACCTCGAGCGACAGCAGTTACCGCCTGCGTATCTTCAGCCCGCGCCGCGAAGTGCCGTTCGCCGGGCATCCCAGTGTGGGCACTGCGCATGCGGTGCTGGAAGCCGGACTCGCCGCGCCGCACGACGGGCTGCTGGTGCAGGACGGCATCGCCGGCAAACTGCCGCTGCGCGTGACTGGCGACGGCCCGAGCCGCACGATCGCGGTGCGCACCCCGCGCGCGCGGGTACAGGAGATTTCGAACGCCGACGACCCGCGGCTGCGCGAAGTCCTGCGCGATTTGCCGCTGGGCGCCTTGCCGCCCGCGTTGATGGACGGCGGCCGACGCTGGTGGTTGGCGGAGCTCGCC
>JADZBF010000439.1 GCA_020852215.1 Lysobacter sp.
CGCCCATCGACGCGCACGTTTTCGGCCATCGCGATGCAATAACCGTCCTCGGGCAGCGCCTCGCGCACGGCATGGAAGATCGCGCGCATCGCCATCAGATACGTATCGAAATCGGGTGCGGCGTAGCATTGGCCGGTCCATGCGCGCCCGGGCCAGCGGCAACCGAAATACGGCACGCTGGTGAGGCACACATCGATGCGATCGAGCGGTTTTTTCGCGGGTAATGTGCCGCGGACGATGCGCGGTTCGATGCCGTGTCGACGCAAGCGTTCGCGCGCCAGATCGGCGCGGGTGCCGTCGATCTCCATTCCGTAACCGTCGCGCCCTTCCAGCGCCGCGGCCAACAGCGTCGTGCCGAAGCCGCAGAACGGATCGAACACGGTGTCGCCGGGCCGCGAATACGCGCGCACGAACGGCCGCATCTGCGACACCCAACCGCAGTCGCGCCCGCCGAAGACATCGCGTTCGCCTAGATCCGCAGGCAGGCGATATTCGGGCGGATCGGGTTCCAGCAACGTCCAACTGCGTTCAAGCATCGTTCGCGCTCCACAGCACGTCGCGATCGGGCGACCAACCCGCGCACAAGCGCCCGTTCGCATGGAAGACCAGTTTGTACAGATCGCCCGAGGCGTGGCGACGATGCATCGCCGTGTAATCCGAGGACTCGAACACCACCTCGACGCCGTCGGGATGACGGATGCGCAGGTTCCAGAAGTAATAGCCATCGGTGACGGCTAGCGGCGTCCACGCGGGCCACGACGGCGCGGCGGCGCAATCGGCGATCAAGTCGTCGATCGCCACTCGCGTGGCATCGATGTAACGACGACTGCCGGTGTCGCGATAGCCGTCGCCCAAACGCGAGAACTCGCGAAAGATCACCGTCTCGGTGCCGAGTCGGCGCGCCCAGGTCACGTAATCCTCGACACCGCGCGCATCGCAGATGCCGCCGCGCTGGACGATGCACACCATCCGCAGCGGTTGCCGCGCCGACAATTCGCGCGCGACGCGTTCGAATGCGACATTCTTCGCGATCGGTTCGTCGTCGCGAAAGCGCATGATCGTGTCGTTGACGCGTTCGTCCGGGTGATGACGCGACAGTTCCGCCCACGACAGGCCGAACGCTGCGAAAGCTTCGAGCAAGGCCTCGCCCTGCGCCTGCGCGAATCCCGCGCCGTTGCTGTACAGCACGCGCTCGGCGACCGGCATGCCCGCGCGCGCGGCATCTTCGAGCATGCGTAACATCGCCGCGCACCACGCCGCATCGTCGGTGGTTTCCAATCCCGAAAGCGAATACGACAGCGGCAACCCGCGCAGTTGCGCGAGCGCACCGCGCAAGGCGTCGAAATAATCGTCCTGCGGGCGCAGCGCGCTGGCGGCGCGCCCGCCCTCGCGCGGGCGCAGCGTTTCCGAACAGAACCGACAGCGCGCCGAACACGGCCGCGCCGCGGCGTAGGGCGTGAACGTGATCGGTTGCGCGACGCGGTACGCGCGTTCGCCGATGCGATGCGAGACCCAACGCGACGGATCGTCGGCCGGCGGCGCGCGATGCAGCAACGCGGGCGCTGCGCCGCGCAGATGCGCCCACAGCGCGGCGGGAACGCAGGACGCGTCGACGTGCGTCTCGGCCGACCGTCGAAGCGCGACCGGCATGTCCATCGCTCAGAGCCTCGCGGCGTCGGCGCGGGCGCGGATCGCCTCGAACGTCCAGTCCTGCAGCAGTCGACCGTTTTCCCACACCGTCGTCATCGCGTCGTCGAAGCCCAGCGGTTTCTCGACATCGGCCAACGACGCGGCTTCCGGCGGCACCGGCACGGTCTTGAAGCTGCCGTATTCGCGATGCATCAGCAGCGTCATGCGTCCGCGCTTGCTTTGTTTGCCCTTGTCGGTCACCGGATCTTTGTAAACGTCGATCCAACGGCCGTCCACGCGCGCGGCGGAACACTTCAGCGCGAATTTCTGCGGATCGCGATGGAGCTGCTGCAGCAATGCGCCGCCCATGCCGAAGGCGATGTTGTCGGTGGCGTAACCTGCGCTGGTGACGCGTTCGAGAATCGCACGGAGGCTGGTCTGGTTGATGCCGTCGCCCTGGATCACGCGTACATGGTTCAGCACTTTGTAGCCCTTGCCGTTGATCGTGTGGCCGAACGCCTCGTCGAGCAATTCCATGCACTGATGCACCACGGCCACCGGGTCGCCGGAGTCGGGGCGGATCACCACCGTCGCGCCGGACGCGATCACCTCGTCCTTCAGCGTCTTGCCCCAGTGTTCGCGAATGGCGTGGTAGATGTCGTAGCTATCCGAGACCACGGCGACGATCGCGCCGGGTTTCGCGAATCGTTTCAGCATGTTGCGATACGCCTCGACTTCGCGTTCGCGACCCCAACTGGTGATGGTGCTGTGCTCGGCGGCGGGAATCGAGAAGCCCGCCATCGGCGCGTGGTAATAGGCTTTCGCGGCGAGCAAACCCGACACCGTGTCGGTGCCCATGAAATTCACCAGATGCGCGCAACCGCCGATGGCGGCGGATTCGGCGCTGGACACGCCGCGCGCGCCGAAGTCGTGCAGCTTGAACGGCAGTTGCCCCGCGGGGTCGTCGCTGGTGCGTTCGAGGAACTGGCGGATCGTCTGTTTCGCATGCCAACTGATCGTCGCCACCGTCACCGGGTACCACAGGCGCAGCAGCATCGTTTCCAGATACGACGGTACCCAATACGCCTGCGGGTCGGTCGATTCGATCGTCACCAAGGCCTGATGCGTCGGCACCACGGTACCTTCGGGCACCGCGCGGATGCGCACCGGCAAATGGCCGCCGAGTCGATCCACGATGTCGCGCCAGCCCGCTTCGTTGAACGGCTCGCCGTGCGCGGCGTAGAGTTCCTTCGCCTCGTCGATATCGGCGTGCGTGATCGGTTCGCTCAGGTATTGCTTGAGAATGGCCTGCAAACCGAAGAACACGGTGCGGTCGTACACGCCGCCGCGCGATTCGACATAGAAGAAGGTCGCGTCGGTGCCGGACGGATATTGCAGCCAGTGGCTGGCCTTGTAGCTGTCGGTGTTGAGGAGAAGATTGTCGAGAGACAGTGTGTTGCGAGCATGCATGACGGAAGCTCCTTCGCGTCGAGTGAGGCCGCCGGTCTATCCGGCGGCGGGGAAAACATCGTGTGGCTGCGGTCGCATCAACCGCGACCGAGAAAAAACTCGAGGATATGCAGATGGTCCTCGTACAACTGCGGCCCCATCTCCAGCGCCTCGCTGACCGGAATCCAGCGCGCCTTGTCGGCATCGTCGCCGCCGCGCACCTCGGGCAGTTCGCCGATGGGGAAATCGAAATGAAAGGCGTGGGTGATGGTGCGCCCGCGCACACTGCGATCCGGGTGATCGAAGACATGCTGATGCTTCAGCGAACCTTTCAGCACGCGCTCGGGAATTTTCAATCGCGTTTCTTCGCGCAATTCGCGCACGCAGGATTCGAACAGGCCTTCGTTCTGCGCGACGAAGCCGCCGGGCAAGGCCCACAAGCCTTTGCCGGGCTCGGCGCGGCGGCGCACCAGCAGCACATGCCCGGAATGCACCACCACCGCATCGGTCGTGACGAAGGTCGGCGCGTACGGCGCATCGGCCCAGGCCGCTTTGTATTTCTCGATGAACTGATACTCCGCCACCAACTGCGCGAACGCCGGCGAATTCTTGCGGAAGGCATCGAGCATATCGAACACCGGCGTCGGTACGTTGGCGCGAATCAGCATCAAGCCGCCGTGGCTGTCGAGCTTGTTGGCTTCGAACAGATAACGCCGCAATTCCGTGGCCGACAAGGTTTCGGTGTGGCGCACGTCCACCAGCGGCCACTGCGGAAATTCGCGCAGGTAATAACTGGAGGCGTCTTTGTCCTGGCCGATCAAACCGACCTTCGCGGCCGCGTCGCCGCCATCGGATTTGATGGCGTCGTTCACCGCGCGCTGCACCGCGGCGATCCACTGGCTTTCGTTGTACAGGTGATCGCGCAGCGGGCGGATCAGCAGGCGCTCGGCGTGTTCGGCGAGCGCGCTTTGGATCATCACCGCGCGTTCGGCGACGGTCCAGGGATTCTTGATGGTGCGCGGCGTATCGGCGGAACCGACGAGAAAGATGAGCTTCTTGGCCCGACCGAGCGCGTGGCGGGCGACGGCGGCGTGGCCGTGATGGAAAGGCTCGAAACGCCCGATGAAGACCAGATAGTCGAAAGCGGCGGGGCCGGACGACGATGCAGTGTTGGCTTTGGCCGCAGACGCTGTGGCGGGAATCGCGTGTTCCATGAGGCTCCCTCACGGTGGTGGTTGGATACTCGCCCCGGGTCTGTCCTGAGGCTTGGTGCGAATGCTACGCCGATGGGTTCGGGAGTCAAGCGGGCGAACGATCGGCGTCAGTAGGCGATCATCGACGTCGCGCGCATGCAGGCGAATGCCGAAGGTTCTACACTGGAAGCCGGATTCGCCTCGGCCTCCCCCATGCGCCAACGCAAAACCAAAGCCACTTCGGTCGATATCGCGCACCGCGCCGGCGTTTCGCAGGCGACGGTGTCGCGGGTGTTGCGCGGCAGTCCGCTGGTCAACGCCGAAACCCGCAAGCGGGTGATGGATGCGGTGAAAGAACTGAACTACAAGGTGGATCGCCGCGCGTCGAGTTTGCGCACCCAGCGCGCCGGCACCCTGGCGCTGCTGTTGTTCGAGGATCCCACCGCCGACGATTCCAACATCAACCCGTTTTTTCTGGCGATGCTGGGCTCGATCACCCGCGCCTGCGCGCGCCACGGCTACGATTTGCTGGTCTCCTTCCAGCAGCTTTCCGACGACTGGCACGCCGATTACGAAGACAGCATGAAAGCCGATGGGCTGATTCTGCTGGGCTACGGCGATTACATCGATTACCGCCCGAAACTCGTGCGTTTGGTCGAGCAAGGCACGCATTTCGTGCGCTGGGGCGCGGTGCTGCCGGACCAGCCCGGCGTCTCGATCGGCTGCGATAACGTCGCGGGCGGGCGCATGGTCGGCGAACACCTGCTGGCCATGGGGCGCCGCAGCATCGCCTTCCTCGGCGATGCGTCCAGCCATTACCCCGAATTCCACGCGCGCTACCGCGGCTGCGAGCAAGTGCTGCGCGAAGCGGGCATCGCCGAGGACCCGGCGCTGCAAGTCGATGCGCTGAGTTCGGAAGAAGAAGGTTACGAGGCGGCGAAGGCATTGCTCGGCCGCGGCGTGTTGTTCGATGCCGTATTCGCAGCGAGCGATCTGATCGCGATCGGCGCGTTGCGCGCGCTGCTCGAACACGGCCTGCGCGTGCCCGAGGACGTGGCCGTGGTCGGCTTCGACGACATCGCCATGGCGCGCTTCTGCAACCCGCCGTTGACCACCGTGTTCCAGGACACCTCGCACGCGGGCGAGCAGTTGGTCGAAACGCTGCTGAAGCTGGTGAACGGGCAGCCGGCGGAAAGCGCGATGCTGCCGGCCAAACTGATCGTCCGGCGCTCCACACCTTCGGGCATTTGAGCGAACAGGCAAGCGAACACGCCACAAACCGGCGACTGAAGTAGCGGGAACGATGGCGCTTTCCGAACGCCGCGACGCTAGACCGCGCGAGCCGTTACGCCGTCGGCGCGCCGTAGCGATGGAATCCGTCGAAATCCGCCTTGCCGATCGGCACGCCCTGGGCGCGCAGGATCGCGTACGCCATCGACAGATGGAACAACACATTCGGCAGCGCGTACTCGAACAAGAACCGCTCCGCCGGCAGGACGACGTCCGCGTCGCCCGCGCGATCGCGCACGAGGCGGGCCGCGTCGTCGAAACGCTCCGGCGCTAAATCGTCGAGCAGCGCATGCGTCCGCGCAATGCGCGCGCGCAACCCGACGAGGTCGTTCGGGAATTCGCCGTAGTCGGGCACCGGCTCGCCGGCCAGCGGAAAGGCCGTTCGCAGCGCGAAATTGCAGACGATCTCCGCCTGCGTCCGCAGCGGCAGCATCTCTGGCGCCAAGCGCGCTTCGAGCAGCGCCGCCATGCCTGCGGTATCGCCGCGGCGCGCGTCTTCGGCGCGATCGAGCAATCCCGCCAATCGATCGAGCGTCCGCGCCAAAACGCCGACGCTGGCGCGATACAGCAACGGCGACGCGGGGTGCGCGCCTTGTTCGGTGGTTTGCGACATCGCCTGATGTTAGCGAGTCGTCGCGACGAATACGCCTTCCACGGCGCGCATGCGCGATGAATTCCTTTTCATCGCGCCTGAACACGTTTTCAGCGCGCAAAGCGCGGGAAACGACAACGGCGGCGGCTAGAGTCGGGCGTGTTGCAGTGCAGCATCCGCGCTGCGACACCCCCACAGGAGAGTTTTCAGGAGCCTGCTCATGAACGATACCGCCGCCGCATCCGCCGCCCCGGGACTGGGAAGTCTGGGCATCGGCATCGAACCCTTTCCCCGTCACGGCAATCCGTTGCTTCGCATCGGCGCCGCGCTGTGGCGTCGCGACATCGCCTTCGCACGCCACGGGTGGCAACGCATCGCGCTGATCCTGTGCGCGCTCGGCGGCGTGGCCCTGTGGCTGTTGCCGCAAACCATCGCGACCGACGCCGCGTCGATGTTTCGCGCCGAATCGGTGCGGATTTTCTACATGGTCGGCGATCTGTCGTTGTCGAAGCTGTCGGAATCGTTCGCGGCGTTGTTGGTCGCCATCGCGATCGGCCGCGCTGCGTTCGTGATCGCGATCGGTGTGCTCGACATGGCGACGTACCGACGCATCGTCGGCCGTCCGTTCGACTGGGAATCGATGATCAACGTCAGTCTGGTCAACGCGTTCTTCATTTTCTCCGGCGTGTTCGTGCTGGCGAACGACGGCCTGCGATCGTTGCTGACGCATTACGACCGGCTGCTGGCGCAGGTACCGACGCTGATCGATCTCAACGGCGCGGTCGCGCTCATCGTCGCGGCGCTGATCGGCGACTTCTGTTTCTACTGGTCGCACAGGTTTTTCCACGGCAACAGATTTTTCTGGAATCTCGGCCACATCTACCACCACCGCAACCGCGGTCTCACGCAATTGACCTGCGCGATCGAGCCGCCGTTGCTGCTGTTGCAGGCCGCGGGCGGTTTGTCGCTGCTGCTGTTGCCGCTGCTGTCGAAGCTGTTCACCACCGACATCGCCGGCGCCGGTATCGCGTTGCTGGTGTTGATGATCGCCGACACCTGGACCGACCCGTCGCATTCGACCTTCATGTACTGGCTCGAATCGAAATCGCGCGCGTTGAAGGCGTTACGCGCGGTGTTCGTCACCGTGGGCGTGCATTTCGTGCATCACTCGCGCGATGTGCATGGCCCGAAAGGCACCGGCTGCAATTTCGGCGCGCGTTTGACGGTCTGGGATCGCTTGTTCGGCACGTATGTCGAACCGCAGGATGCGATTCCGGATTCCGGGCTGTTCGACCCGCACGGCGACGCCTGCGTCAACCCGCTGCGTTATCTGCTGTTGCCGTACGTGCGCATGGGCGCGGAACTGCGGCGCAACAAGCTGCGGCATTGGCCGGAGATTCTGTTCGGCCCGGTGGGCTACGAACCACCGAATCCGGTGGTCATGAGCCATTGAGGCATCACGAGCGCGCAAGCGATCGATGCGTCTGGAGCGAGCCCGGCGATGCCGGGCTCGCGATTCGAGCGACGCTCAGAGCGTGTTCAAAATCTTCCAGCGGGGGTGTTGCCCCCTTCTCCCCGCAAGCGGGAAACATGCCTTTTCCCTTCTCCCCGCAAGCGGGGAGAAGGTGGCGCAACGCGCCGGATGAGGGGCAGGCGTTACGCTTGATTCGCGTGCTTCCACCCGGGCGCATCAAGCCGTACGTGAAAGGCGCCCCTCACCCGGCCTTCGGCCACCCTCTCCCCGCACGGCGGGGAGAGGGATGAAGGAAGTACCGGCGAAGGGCCGCCGATCCGCTCGGGAAATGCGCTCGGCGCATGCCTCTTCTGAGATTTTGAACAGGCTCTCAGGAAGCCCTCGTCAGTGCCCCGCGCTCACGACCGGCGCCGCATGCGCCTTCGGCTCGCGCACGCGCAGCACCAACACTCCGGCGATCGCCATGCTGACGCCGCCGAGGATCAGAATCTTCGCCGGGTCGTCGCCGAACACGCCCTTGAGCAGGAAGCCGAGCGTCGCCACCGCCACCAATTGCGGAATGACGATGAAGAAATTGAAGATGCCCATGTACACGCCCATCTTCTGCGCCGGCAAACTATCCGACAGCAGGGCGTAGGGCAGCGAGAGAATCGACGCCCAGGCAAAACCAATCCCGACCATCGAGACCATCAGCCAATCTTCGTTCGGCATGAACGGAATCGACGCGAGCCCGAGCCCGCCGAGCGCCAGATTCAACAAATGGCTCTTGCGCAAACCCCAGCGGCGCGCCATGAACGGAATCGCGATCGCCGCCAGCGCGGCGAAGCCGTTGTAGGCGGCGAACAGCACGCCCACCCAGTTCGCGCCGGTGTTGTACGCGGCCGAGGCGGCATCGCTGCTGCCGTAGTACACCGAAGTGACCGTGGCGGTGGTGTAGATCCACATCGCGAACAGCGCGAACCACGAGAAAAATTGCACCAAGGCGAGTTTGCGCATGGTTTCCGGCATCGCGTAGATATCGATCATCACCTCCGCGAAGCCGTTGTCGCGACCGACCACGTTCAGCAGCAACAGGATCAGCCCGTACGCGGCGAGCAACGCGCCGAGCAGATACAACTCGCGCGGCAAGCCCTGCCACGCGACCGCCGCGATCGCCGCGATCCCGAGGAACAGCCATAAGGTGCCGAAACGCGTGGTGCGCGTGAGGTCCAGCGGCGGGCGATCCAGCCCCGGGGCTTCGTCGTAGGCCTTGAGCGTCTCGGGCGGATATTCGCGAGTGCTCAGCACCGTCCACAGAATCGCGCCCAGCAGCGCGGCGGCGCCGGCGTAGAAGGCGTAACGCACGGTGTCGGGCACTTCGCCCGGCGGTGCGGTGTTCGGAACGCCCCACTTCTCCAGGATCCACGGCAGCATGCCGGCGATCACCGAGCCCACGCCGATGAAGAAGCTCTGCATCGCATAGCCTTTCGCGCGCTGCGCCACCGGCAGTTGGTCGCCGACGAAGGCGCGGAACGGTTCCATCGAAATATTGATCGAGGCGTCCAGCACCCACAGCAGCCCCGCGGCGATCCACAGCGCGGAGGAATGCGGCATGAAGATCAGCGCGATCGACGACAGGATCGCGCCGACCAGGAAATACGGACGACGACGACCGAGCCCGGTCCAGGTGCGATCTGAGAAATAGCCGATGATCGGCTGCACGATCAATCCGGTCAGCGGCGCCGCGATCCACAGGCCCGGCAGCGAATCCATCTCCGCGCCCAGGGTCTGGAAGATGCGGCTGACGTTGGCGTTCTGCAGGGCGAAACCGAACTGAATGCCCAAGAAGCCGAAGCACATGTTCCAGATTTGCCAGAACGATAACTGCGGTTTGTGCTGCATGAAGAATCCTGGGGCGGGCCGGCCGACCTCGCGGCGCGAGGTGGCGTGACGAAATGGGAAAAACAGGGCGGCGGGTCGAAACATGAGGCGACGCCCGCCGCCGTGGGCGCGGAGCGTCCCGCATGGTAGGCGCGGCGCTGCGATGCAGCATCCGCGATGTAAACGTATTCAGCCCGCCGCACGCTCCGTCGATCGGCGGCGCGGGCTTACATCATCTTGGCCTTGCATTGGCGCTCGATGAACTCTTCGTGGGTCGGCATCACCCGCATGCAGTTGGCGATCACGCCGCGGATGTTCTGCATGTAATCGGCGATCTTCTCTTCCGAATAGACATCGACCAGCGCGTGGTAGGACTTCGGCGCCATCCGTTGGCCGTGCATCACCTGCATCCAGCTCGGCTCGGCGAACAACTCGCTGCCCTCGCGGAAGATGCGGCCGTTGCTGTTGAACAGCGCCATTTTGCGGGCGAGCGATTCGGGCACGTCCATGGTCCGCACGTAGTTCCAGAACGGCGTGTCGTCGCGCTCGGTGGCGTGGTAGTGCAGGATGATGAAGTCGCGGATCTTGTCGAACTCGAAATCCGAATGCAGGTTGTATTCGTCGATATCGGCCTGATCGAAACCGCCGTGCGGGAAGAACGCGGTGAGACGCGCGATCGACGACTGGATGAGGTGGATGCTGGTCGATTCCAGCGGCTCCAGGAACCCGCTGGCCAAGCCGATCGCGACCACGTTCTTGTTCCAGAACAGGTTGCGCTTGCCGGTGACGTAGCGGATCACGCGCGGTTCGGCGAGGGCCTCGCCTTCCAGATTGTTCATCAGCAGCGCAGTGGCTTCGTCCTCGCTCGTGAACCTGCTGCTGAAGACATGACCGTTGCCGACCCGATGCTGCAGCGGGATGCGCCACTGCCAACCGGCGTCGCGCGCGGTCGAGCGCGTGTAGGGCGTGAGCGCCTGGGTGCGCGCGCAGGGCACGGCGACGGCGCGGTCGCAGGGCAGCCAGTGGCGCCAATCGGTATAGCCGGTCTTGAGCGTCTGTTCGATCAAGATGCCGCGCAGGCCAGAGCAATCGACGAACAACTGCCCGGCGATGCGGTCGCCCTTGTCCAGCGTCAACGCGTTGATGTAGCCGGTTTCGGGGTTCTGTTCGACGCCCACCACCTTGCCTTC
>JADZBF010000440.1 GCA_020852215.1 Lysobacter sp.
CGCGGAAGATGCCGAGTTTGCCGACGAAGGGGTCGTTGACGATCTTGAACACGTCGGCGATGACGTGCGCGTTGGCGTCGGGTTTGCACTCGGCCGGCGCGGCGTTTTCGCCCACGCCTTTCACGAACGGCGGCGGGTTGGCCTCGCCCGGGTGCGGGAAGAGTTTTTCGGCGATGTCGAGCAGTTCCTTCACGCCTGTGCCGCTGCGCGCGGAGACGAAGCACACGGGCACCAGATGGCCTTCGCGCAGGCATTGCTCGAACGCGTCGTGCAGTTCCTGGCCGCTCAGGCCTTCTTCGCCCACTTCGAGGAAGTGGTCCATCACGCCTTCGTTGATTTCGACCACTTGGTCGATGATGCGTTGATGCCAATCGGCGACGGGGCCGAGATCGCTGTCGCCGGTGGTGTTGCCGAAACAATCGATCACGGCTTTGCCGCCGTTCGCGGGCAAGTTCAGCGGCAGCACTTCGTTGCCGAAGACCTCGCGCAGCTCGTTCATCAGCGCGGCGAGGTCGACGCCGTCGTGGTCGATCTTGTTGACCACCAGCACGCGGCAGAGCTTGCGGCTTTGCGCGTATTCCATCATGCGACGGGTGCCGTAACCGATGCCGGTGTCGGCATCGACGACGACCGCGACGGTTTCCACCGCCGCCAGCGCCGAGAGCGTGGGGCCGCGGAAATCAGGGTAACCGGGGGTGTCGATCAGATTGACATGGATGCCTGCGTGATCGGTGCTGGCGATGGCGTCGTCGATGGAATGACCGCGTTCTTTCTCGATCGGGTCGTGGTCGGACACGGTGGAGCCGCGTTCGATGCTGCCTGCCGTCTGAAGGGCGCCGCCGGCATGCAGCAGGGCTTCGAAAAGCGTGGTTTTGCCGGCGCCGGGGTGGCCTGCGAGGGCCACATTGCGGATTTGTTCTGTGCTGTAAGACATGAGCGACGCTCCTTTCGCGAAGGCGGTGAAGGAATGCCGTCATGGCTGTCCGCTTGGGGAGCCTGCCGTCCGAGCAGGCGCTCGGCGGGCGGTCATGGCGGGGCGCCTGGAGGCGCCCGCCAAGCATCGGCAGTTCGTTCGAAACGGTCAAGCCGCAACGCGGCACGGCCGCGCGCGGAGTTGATCGTGGTCAATCGCGAGGAAGGCCCGAGGTTCCGCGGCGGCGGCGGTTCGGCGCTGCGTGCGCCGTGCCGTGCGGCGGAGCGGCCGCGTTCCGGACGTTGCGGGCAACACGTAGACTGCCCGCTCACCCATCAAAGGATCGCCATCATGGCCTTGAAACGCATCGCCACCGCCCATTGGGAAGGCGACATCCAAACCGGCAAGGGCGCGATGAGCACGCCGCAGAGCGGTTTGTTCGCCGACCAGAATTATTCGTTCAAGACCCGCTTCGGCGACGAGAAAGGGACGAACCCCGAAGAATTGCTCGCCGCCGCGCACGCCGGCTGTTTCAGCATGGCGCTGAGCGCGGTGCTGGGCCGCGCGGGCTTTACGCCGACCCGAATCGATACGCGCGCCGAAGCGACGATGGATCCCGGCATGGACCCCGGCCCGACCGTGACCGGCGTACATCTGACCGTGAGCGCGAGCGTGCCGGGCATTTCGGCCGAGCAGTTCGCGGAGATCGCCAACGCCGCCAAAGCCGGCTGCGTGATTTCCCGCGCATTGGCCGTGCCGGTGACGATGGACGCGACGCTGGCCTGAACGGGAATCCGCTTCGACACAACGCGTGCGGGGCGACAAACGGCCCCGCACGCGACGGCTGGGGACGAGCGATGGCTGTGGACGGGCGACGCTGCAGGCGGGCAAGTAATGCGACGGCCGTCATCCGCGCGCTGACGGCCCGCTAAACGCGATGGCCTCGGCGGCATCCGAAACGGCCGGATTCAGCCTTCCGTTACCCGACCGCCCCTAGCGTTCGCACTCGCGCCGCTCCGGCGCTTGGGAGAGCACCATGAAACGCTTCGCCGCTTCGATCCTCGCGCTGGGTCTCGCCGCCGCCGTGGCCGCCACCGGCACCGCCTCGGCGCAAACGTCGAGCGTACCGCCGGCTTACGGCTCGTCTTATGGCAACGACCGCCCGGTGTCCACCGACGCGGCCTATTACGACTACGCCAAAGTCATCCGCGTTGATCCGGTGCTGCAGTCGGGTTATCGCACCACACCGAGTTCCGCGCAGCGTTGCTGGAGCGAAGACGGTTATTACAGCAGCGACGATCGTACGGACGACCGTTACGACGATCGCTATAACGACCGCTACAGCCGCAACGACGGCTACGGCCGCGACCGCTATTCCGACGATCGCTATTCCGATGGACGTTACGATGATCGCTATAACGACCGTTACGGCGATCGCCGCTACGGCACCGACACCGGCCGCAATGTGGCCACGGTGATCGGCGGCTTGGTCGGCGCCGCGCTGGGCAGCAAAGTCGGCGGCGGTTCCGCGCGTTACGCCACCGCCGCGGTGGGTTCGATGGTCGGCGGCATGGCCGGTCGTGAAGTCTACGAAACCGCGCAACGCAACAAACAGCCGCCGCGCAACACCCGCGTGACCGTATGCGACCCGGTGCGCGAAGGCGATAACCGTACGTATCCGATGGAGAACACCGTCACCGCCTACGACGTGACGTACGAATACGCCGGCCGTCAGCATATGACCCGCACCAACGCTCACCCCGGCGACCGCATCCGCGTTCGCGTGGATGTGCAGGCGGAATAAGCGCGACATCGGTTCGCAGACGCAAGATTCGCAAGGGGCCTTCGGGCCCCTTGTTTTTTGTGCCGGTTTCGTCTTGTAGAGCGGAGCGAAGCTCCGCTGAAAACGCCACGGAGGCCGGTCAAGCCTGCAGCTCCGCTCTACGTGTGTGTTGGCTTCAGTTGTGGGTTTAGCGGAGCTTTGCTCCGCTCTACATGGGAGGTTTCGGGTGCGTTTTAGCGGAGCTTCGCTCCGCTCTACAGGCGCTCTACAGGGTTATGCGCGGGCGGACGGATGCGCGCTGGGGTATGGCGAGAGCATTGCGGCTTCCTGGCGCGCGAGTTCTTCGCGCATCGCGGTGGCTTGCGCCGCCACGGTTTCGGCGGTGAGGCCCTTGGGCAACAAGCCCTCGGGAATCACTGCCGGGAATACGCCGTCATAAATCAGCAGGTTGATGTTTTCGATCGGGTCGAGCGCCAGGTTGTACAACTCCCATTGATCGCGCGCCGGTACCGGGCTCCACGGGTCGCAGTAACGCACCAGTTTCCACTCGCCGGAGCGCAAGGCGCGGATGTGCGCCGGCTGCATCACCGCGCCGGGCGCGAGATCGGGCACGTTGAACTGCGGCGGCACGTTCGCGGCGTGCGGTTTACGCAGGAATTCCACGGTCGCGGCGTACACCGCGTATTGCCGCCAGGATTGAACGTTGTGCGGATCGGCATCGCGCGGCAACGGTTCGCTGATCATGTCGTCGGTGACGAACATCACGCCCGCGCGCGGCCTGCCGTCGGGACCGATCACCGGCCCGCCGCCGGCATGGATGGTCGGAACGAGATCCGCGCCCGGCAACGGCGCGGCGGTATGCGTCTTCGACAGATTGCGGCGCGCGCGCTCGATGCGATCGGCATCGGCGTGCGCCATGCGCAGCAACGTCGGCAGCACGTCGATGTGACTGGTCTGCGCGTCGATCGCTTTCGGCGTATCGCGATCGGGATTGAAGCGCGGCGCGCTGATCACCAGCGGCACGTGCACCACTTCCTGATACGCGCCGTGCCATTTCTCGATTTGCATGCCGTGCGCGGCGCCGTATTCGCCGTGGTCCGAGGCGAAGACGACGATAGTGTCCTTGCGCAAACCGGATTGCTCCAGCGCTTCCAGCACGCGCAGGATGTGCCGGTCCACCATCGAAATCATGCAGGCGTAGTACTGCAGGAAACCGACCGCGGCGCCGTCGGCGTCGCGCTGCAACTGGAACGGAATGGCGATGCCCAGCGTCGCCTTCACCGCGTTGCGCAGGATGGTTTGCGCATCGCCGCCCGCGGCCTCGCCGATGCTCAGCCCGGTTTTCGCCGCCAATCCCAACGCCACTTTGTACGAACAGTCGTACTGCGCGCGCGGTTTGTTGTTGGTCAGCAGATTCTCGTTCTGGGTGGGCGATGCGGTCGCGCACTGCTGCGGCAGGCCGGTGGGATTGAGCGGCACGCGGAACGTGCCCTCGGTGGGTTCGACGCTCACCGTGCCCTGCATCGGAATCGGCACCGAACCGCCCGGCCCCATCGTCGGCGGCGACGCCACTTCGGAAGGCGGCGGGAAACTCGGCTTCAAACCGCGCGGCAGCGTCGGATATGTGGCGATATCGTGCGGATTGGTGAACGAACACACCGCGAAGAACGGCGCTGTCTGCGGTTTGTTCGGATCGAGCGGCCGTTGGATGTTCTGCTGCGACAACGCGCGGTTGTACGGCACGCCCAAGCCGCGATTGCGCAGAAACTGGCACGCGAGGTCGGCGAACTGATAATCGCGAAACGTGCCGAGATTATTGATCGATGAGCCGTGCGGCTCCGGCCACGACAATTCCCAATCGCCGAACCCGAAGCCTTCCAGCGTGTGTTCCGGCGGGTCGCTGACGTGCCACTTGCCGAAATAATGCGTGGTGTAGCCCAGTTCGCGGAACCAATCGCCCGCCGTCGGCGTACCGTCGTAGCGCAGCCACGGGAAATTCTGCGCATCGCCATTCTTGAACAGACCGTCGGTCTGGGTGACGCCCGTGCGCGGCCCGTACTGCCCGGTCATCAAACTCGCGCGGCTGGGAATGCACGCCGACTCGGCGATGGTGTGATCGGGGAACACCACGGCGTATTCGCGCAATTTGCGGAAGCCCGGAAAATGCTTCGCCCACGGATTGGTCGCGGGATCGGCATCGCCGAGGAAATTGAGTATTTCCTTGATCCCGTTCGCGAACCCCGCATCGCCGTAACCGGGATTGGGGTAATACAACTGATCCACGAGGATCATCAGGATATTGGGGCGTGCGTCGCGGAGGTTTTGGATCTGCTGCGCCTTGTCCAACGCGGGATGCTCGCCGCTGGCGGAACCGGACGTCGCATCCGTCGATGACGTGTTCATGACATGCCTCTCCTTGGTCGTTGTGTGTGAATGAGTGTTTTGGAGTCTCGATGATTTTTGTCGTGAGCGCAGCGGTGGAACGGAAACCATCAGCTATCCAACGAAGCGAGCACCTGTTTCAAATTCGCCAAATTCCTGCGAAATTGCGGGTTGTCGGGACGACGCTGCACGAGGTTCTCCAAAATCTCTTGCGCACGCTGCCAGTGGCCACGCGTATCGGCACGATCGCCGTGGATTTCGTGTATTGCACCCAACTTTAACCAACTGATGGCCAAATCGCGCTGCCAGCCTGCGTTCTCCGGATCGCGCGCCGCCAGACTTTTGGCGATTCGCAAATCTTCTTCCAGATAGCGCTGTGCCCCCGCGACATCCCCCTGTGCTTCAAGCACGTGAGCTAATCCGTTGAAACTCACGCTGAGATCACGCTGCCAGCCCGCGTTCTCCGGATCGCGCGCCGCCAGCGCCTCGCGGATCCGAAGACACGCCTCGTAACGCTGCTGCGCACTCGCCAGATCGCCCTGCACACGCAGCACATCGCCCAGCTTGTTC
>JADZBF010000441.1 GCA_020852215.1 Lysobacter sp.
CATCGCCCGCGACGAAGCCGCGCTGGGTTGGTTTCGCCTGCGCTTCGACGACGCTCCGACACCCGCGCTGCGTCGGCGTATGCGCCTCAACGCCGCGGGCGCGAATTGGCGTTCGCGCCGGCTCGGGTTGCCGTTCGGCGATCAAGGTTTGGTACTGCCGCGCGAGGCGTTCGAGCGCTTGGGCGGTTTCGATCCGCGTCGGCCGTACGGCGAGGATCTGGCGCTGGTGCGACACGCGCGGGGGATCGGCTTGCCGCTGCGAGAATTGCCGGCGACGCTGGGCACCAGTGCGCGTAAATACGCCGAACGCGGCTGGTGGCGCACCACCGCGCGTCACCTTTGGCTGACGGCGGTGTTGACGCATCGCGATGCCACTCGATGAGCGCAGACGGCGCAACGACGACGCGCGTCGCCATCGCGATTTTCGTGAAGACGCCCGGGTTTTCGCCGATCAAAACCCGGTTGGCCGCGACCATCGGGCAAGCGGCCGCCGAAGACTTCCATCGCCTCGCGGCGAGCGCCGTGGCCGAAGTCGCCGGCGATCCGAGTCTTGCGCAGACGGGGGCGACGGCTCTCTGGGCCGTGGCGGAATCCGACGCGATGGATGCGCCGCTTTGGCGCGACTTGCCGCGCATCGCGCAAGGCGAAGGCGATCTGGGCGTGCGCATGCGCCGCGTCTACGACACGCTGCGCGCCGAATACGATGCGGTGTTGCTGCTGGGCGCGGATACGCCGCAGATTCGCGTCGACGATCTGCGCATGGCGTGCGCGAGCTTCGCCACGAACGATTACGCGCTCGGCCCCAGCGAGGACGGCGGGTTTTGGGCGTTCGGGGGCAAGATTCCTGTCGCGGACGACGCATGGCTGCGCACACCGTGGTCGCGAGCGGAAACCCGTGCGCGTTTCGTCGCCGGCTTGCGCGGCGACATCGCCGGTCTGCGCATGTTGCGCGATGTGGACACGATGGACGACTTGCGCGCGCTGCGTAGCGCTCTGAAAGCGCTGCCGTCGCCCACGCCGTCCCAGCGCGCGCTCGATGCGTGGCTGGACGCGAGGTTCGGTTAGTGCCGGCGATGCATGCCGTCGGTGGATGTCGTCCGTCGATATCGTCGGTCGATGCCATCGATCGATGTCGAACGATGCCCCGCGCGCGGCGCCTTCAATCCCGAAACGGCTCGCGCAGCAGCGCCAATAGACCCGTCGAACGCGCCATATCCGCCCCCGCCAGACCGAACGCCTGCGGCGCATCGCGCGAGACCTCCGCATAACTGCCGAACAAACGGTCCCATACGCTGATGTGAAACCCGTAATTGCTGCGCTGCTCGTCCGCGCGCACGCTGTGGTGGATGCGATGCATCGCCGGGGTCACCAACCACCACCGCAGCGCACGGTCCAAGCGCATCGGCAGGGCGAGATTGGCGTGCGTGATCAGCGCGAAGCTCGACAGCAGCGTTTCGAACACCAGAACGATGGCCGGATCGACGCCCAGTGCGGCGATCAGCATGGCCTTGTAGGCCAGCGAGACCAACATTTCGAGCGGGTGGAAGCGCAGCGCCGAGGTCGCGTCCAAAGTCGCGTCGGTGTGATGCGTACGATGCAGGCGCCACAGCCAAGCCACGCGATGCAGCCATCGGTGTTGCCAATAGATCGCCACATCCAGCAGCAGCAATCCCGCGATCCACTCCCACCACGGCGGCACCGCGCCCGGCCGATGCGCATCGACGAGATTGAACAGGCCTACGCCCGCCGACTGCGCCCAGATCGCGACCCCGAACGCCCCTGCGGGCACCAACACCCGCGCCAGCAACGTGTCCAACACGATCAGGGCCGCGTGCGCGGGCCAGCGATGCGAGCGGCGCGGCGGCGGGTTCGACCCCGGCCGCAAGCGTTCGATCGCCGCCAACACTGCGAGCAGGCCCAGAAATACCCACAAGCGCGCGAGCGAGGCATCGATCGTCGGGTTCATTCGGTTCCTCCGCGACCGCGATGGCCGCCTTTTCGTCGATTTTCCGCTATTCAGGGGTATCTTTTTTCGGCTTTCGCAGCCACCGAATTCGGAGCCCCGCATGATCCCGACCCTCTCGCGCGCCGCCGCCCGTCGTCTCGCCTTCGTCGTCGCCCTGCTCGTGTCCGGCAGCGCCCTCGCCGGGCCGAAGGAGGACATGGTGGCGATGAGCAAGAAATTCCTCGCGCTGCGCAGCTATCACGCGACGATGATCAACAGCGACAAGCGCGCGCCGAAGACCGAAATGGACTTCGTGGCGCCGGACCGTTACCGCATCGCCATGCCGCCGATGGGCGAGCAATACATGATCGGCGACACCATGTACATGACCGTCGAGGGTCGCATCATGCGCATCCCGATGCCCAAAGGCACGATGACGCAATGGCGCGAGCCCACGCGCGCGTTCCGCGAAGTCGAAAAGATGCAGATCGAAGCGCTCGGCCAGGAAACGCTGAACGGCAAGCCGACGAAGAAATATCGTTTCTCGCAAGCGGGCACGCCGACCGTCAGCACGCTGATTTGGGTCGGCGCCGATGGTTATCCGGTCAAGATGGAAACCAGCGGCAGCACCGGCAAACGCGCCAGCACCGTGACGGTGTTGTATTCGCGCTTCAACGACCCGTCGATCAAGATCGATCTTCCGAAGTAACCCTGAACGAAATCGCGCCGAACCATGCCCGGCGCGGACGGTTCGGCCGCACTCGCCCGCGGCGCGCTTCGACAGGCACAATGGCGGCATGTCCAGGCCGCCCCCGCACGACACCGCCGCCGCCCCGCCCTCGGGCGATGGCGTCGAGCGCACCACGTGCTACATGTGCGCCTGTCGCTGCGGCATCCGCGTGCGGATCCGCGACGGGCGCATCCGCTCGATCGAAGGCGACCCCGACCATCCGGTGAATCGCGGCGTGCTGTGCGCCAAAGGTTCGGCCGGGCTGATGCAACACCTCTCGCCCGCGCGATTGCGCAAACCCTTGTTGCGCACCGGCGAACGCGGCAGCGGCGAGTTTCGCGAAATCGAATGGGACGAGGCGCTGTCGATCGCGACCGCATGGCTGAAACCGATTCGCGAACGCAATCCCGATGCACTGGCGTTCTTCACCGGCCGCGATCAATCGCAGGCGCTGACGGGGTGGTGGGCGCAACAGTTCGGCACCGTCAATTACGCCGCGCACGGCGGGTTTTGTTCGGTGAACATGGCCGCGGGCGGGTTGTACACGCTCGGCGGCAGTTTCTGGGAATTCGGCGAACCCGATTGGGAACACACGCGCTATCTGATGCTGTGGGGCGTGGCCGAAGACCACGATTCCAACCCGATCAAACTCGGCCTCGGCAAACTCAAAGCCCGCGGCGCGAAAATCGTCGCGATCAACCCGGTGCGCACCGGCTACGGCGCCGTCGCCGACGAATGGATCGGCATTCGCCCCGGCACCGACGGCTTGTTCGCGTTCGCGCTGATTCATGAGTTGCTGCGCAGCGATCGGATCGATCTCGATTACTTGGTGCGCTACACCGATGCGCATTGGTTGGTGATCCGCGATCCCGGCAACGCCGACGACGGTCTGTTCGCGCACGACGCGGATGGACGGCCGCTGTGTTGGGATCGCAATGCGCCTACGCGCACGACCCCACCCCAACCCTCCCCTTCGCTGCGCGAAAGGGAGGGAGCGGATTCCGCGCACTCGACACTTTCCCAAAGCGGCGAGTCTCCTAACCTTTCGCGCAGGCAAGAGAACGTTCGGGAGGGCCTCGATTCCGCAAACTCGCCATTCTCCCGAAGCGACGCATCTCCTCCCCTTTCGCGGAGCGAAGGGAAAGATCGGGAAAGCGTGGATCCCTCAAATTCGCCATTTCCCCGAAACAGCGAGTCTCCTCCCCTTTCGCGCAGCGAAGGGGGAGGTCGGGAGGGGGGTGCGGGCGCGAATGCGGATACCAACACGAACGCGGACATCGGCGCCATCGCCCCCGCCGACGCCATCGGCATCTCGCCGCGCGTCGTCGGTGAAGTGCGCTTGCCCGACGGCCGCACCGCTGTGCCCGTATTCCACCTGCTCGCCGAACGTTATCTCGACCCGCAGTATTCGCCCGATGCGGTCAGCGAACGCTGCGGCATTCCCGCAACGACGATCCGCCGCATCGCGCGCGAGCTCGCCGCCGCCGCGTTCGACAGCAATCTCGAACTGCCGATTCCCTGGACCGACGCCTGGGGCCGCGAACACGCGACGATGGTCGGCCGTCCGGTCGCGATGCACGCGATGCGCGGGATCAGCGCGCACAGCAACGGTTTTCACACTTGTCGCGCGCTGCACGTGCTGCAACTGCTGCTGGGCGCGGTGGATACGC
>JADZBF010000442.1 GCA_020852215.1 Lysobacter sp.
GACGCCACGCTGGCCGAGCATTTCCTCAAGTATCTGTTCCGCGCGGTGCTGAACGAGCGCGCCGACGATATGGCCTTCATCGCCGAACGCGTGCAGAAAGATGCGATCACGCGGATGGAAGCGTTCGTGAACGCGCCGTTCGAGCGCATCGATTACACCGAGGCGGTGAAGCTGCTGCAGAACGGCAAGCAGAAGTTCGAGTTCCCGGTGGAATGGGGCCTCGATCTGCAAACCGAACACGAGCGTTGGCTGACCGAAACCCACGTCGGCCGCCCGGTGGTGGTGATGAACTACCCGGAGCAGATCAAAGCCTTCTACATGCGCTTGAACGACGACGGCAAGACTGTCGCCGCGATGGACGTGTTGGCGCCGGGGATCGGCGAAATCATCGGCGGTTCGCAGCGCGAAGAGCGCCTGGACATGCTGGATGCGCGCATCGCGAAGTTCGGCCTGGACCCGGCGCATTACCAGTGGTATCGCGATTTCCGCCGCTATGGCACCGTGCCGCACGCCGGTTTCGGTCTGGGCTTCGAGCGCTTGGTGGTCTACATCTGCGGCCTGAGCAATATCCGCGACGCAATTCCCTTCCCGCGCGCGCCGGGGTCGGCGGAGTTCTGATGGCGGACACGGTCGGCGAAGTCGAAATCAACGGCGACTGCGTGGTCCTGTACCGCCCGACCGGCCCGCGCGAACTCGCGCTGGTCGAAGCCAGCGGCTTTCGCCGCTGGCCGCCGCGTCTGCTCGAACAACCGATCTTCTACCCCGTCACCAACGAGCGTTATGCGCGCGAAATCGCCACACGTTGGAATATCAAAGACAGCGGCGTCGGTTACGTTACCCGCTTCCGTGTGCCCAAGGCTTACATGGATCGCTACGCCGTGCAGAAAGTCGGCGGCGCGCATCACACCGAATGGTGGGTGCCGGCCGAAGAGCTCGCCGCGTTGAACGATGCGATCATCGGCGCGATCGAAGTGATCGGCGAATACCGCACCGCATCGAACGACACCGAATCCGCATAAAACGGCTCTACTCATGATCCTCTTCCTCGCCCTCCTCGCCGTCGCCATCGCCATCGCCGGCTTCTGCGCGCTGGTGATTTTCTGGCCGCTCACGTTGGTGCATTTGCGCGATCGACACCCGGCGATGCACGCCGGCCTCGGTAGCCTCGCCTTCGCCAGTCCGTTCGCGCTGTGGTGGTTGCTCAAGGGCGAATACCGCGAAGCCGCGGACCCGAATCTGAGCGGCTTGGCCACGCCCGCGCGGGTGTCGCTGAGCACGATCCTGATCGGCCTGTTCGCGGCCGGCATTCTCTGGCTGTGGTCGGTGGCTTACCCATGAGCAGCATCGACGGAACGCGGACGGAATGGTGGCTGGCCAGCCTGGGGCTGACGATCGTCTGGGCGCGGCTGTGCGTGCGCGAGGCCGGCACCGCCGAAGTCTTCGACAGCGACGGCAATACGCTGGCCTACGACAGCGAAGACAGCGCCCGCGCGGCGCTGATGGATGCGGAATTCGTCGCCTACGAGGGCCTGGACGACATCGACGCGTTTGAGCGCGGGTTCTCGCTGGAGGAATTGACCCCACCGCAGGCCGAGAACGACGACGCCCTGCGTGCGCGCATGGTGCGGACTCTGGGCTCGCGGGTCTGAGCCGACCTCTCGGCGCGGGCACCGTTTGCCTTCTCGCTCGCGAAGGTCGACATGCGGCCTTCCGCTCCGGATCGACGACACGATAGAGTCCCCTCCCGATGCCGCCCTCGCCGACCGCCTCTGCATGACCTCGACCGCGACGCCCCGCAAAGCGACGCTGCCGCCGCTGGTGTTGCCCGACGGCACGCTGGAGTGGCTGAAGTGGCTCGCGGTCGTGTTGATGACGATCGATCACGTCAACAAATTTCTGCTGGCGGCGAGCCATCCCTGGATGTTCTGGCTCGGGCGCTTGGCGATGCCGATCTTCACCGCGGTGCTGGCCTATAACCTCGCCCGCCCCGGCGCGCGCGAGAAAGGCCTGTACAAGCGCACGCTCGGCCGGCTGTTGCTCATCGGCGCGCTGACGTCGGCGATATTCCTTGAGATCGGCGCCACGGTCGAGCACAGCGGCTGGCCGTTGAACATCATGTTCCTGTTCGCGGCGATCGTCGCCTGCGTCTGGCTGATCGAGATCGGCGGCTACGGCGCCAAAACCGCGCTGGTGTTCGTGTTCCTCATCTCGGGCGCGCTCGCCGAATATCTCTGGTTCGGCATCGGTTTCGGTATCGCGGTCTGGTCCTACAGCAAGCGGCCGTCGTGGACCGCGGCGATCTTCGCCGTCGCGCTGTGCGCTTCGCTGAATATGATGGAGAACGTCTACTGGTCGCTGCTGGCGCTGCCGTTGCTGTTTCTGGCGCCGCGCATCGATCTGCGCGTGCCGCGCTTACGCTTCGCGTTCTACGCGTACTATCCGCTGCATCTGGCCGCGATCTGGGTCATCCAACGGACGACGAGCCTCGGGACGGGATGAGCGGCGCATGAGCGATGCATGTTCGGCGCGCGGTTTCGCATTACGGCATTCGAGTCGCTCGTTTCGGCGTGCGCCCTCGCCTTTCACCCTACCGCGATAGGACGCTTTCCATGGATTTGAACCTCGTCGGCAAACACGCGCTGGTCTGCGGCGCTTCCGAAGGCATCGGCGCGGCCACGGCGCGGGAATTGGCCCTGCTGGGCGCGACCGTCACCGTCCTCGCGCGACGCGAGGACGCCCTGCGCGCGGTGGTCGAGACGCTGCCCAACGCGCAGGGACAGCGGCACGACTGGCTCGCGGCGGATATGCGCGATACCGCCGCACTGCGCGCGCAGGTCGATGCGCTGGCGGCGAACGCACCGGTCCATATCCTGATCAACAACACCGGCGGCCCGCCCGGCGGCCCGGCCCACA
>JADZBF010000443.1 GCA_020852215.1 Lysobacter sp.
CCTGCCAACTGGAGCGCGCGGTGAGGATCAGCACCGGGAATTGCTTGCCTTCGTCGCGCAGGGCTTTGATCAGCTCCATGCCCGACATTTTCGGCAGGCCCAGGTCGATGATGCCGATGTCGAACGGCACTTCGCGGCCCATGTACAGGCCTTCTTCGCCGTCCTGCGCCATATCCACCGCGAAACCTTCGCGTTTCAGGCGCGCGGCCAGGGTTTCCCGCAAGGGGGCTTCATCTTCGACGAGCAGGATGCGCATCAGTCACTCCGTAGGGCAGGGCGTTGCGGGTGAGTCGTAGTGTCCATGCCGGAAACACAGCCGAACCTGAATAGCATGGACGGAGGTCTCAGAAAAGAAGACGGCCGCCTGGGGGGGGGGCGGCCGTGCGAGCGTGTGTGCGGGCGAGTCGTGCGGGGCGGTTGCGCCGCGGGACCGGGGTCAATCGCCGCGCGGGTCGCCGTTGTCGTTCGAGCGGGGCTTATGCGGGTCGTCAACGATCACGCGGACGCGACCGCGTTCGTCGACGACCTTGATGCGATTGACCTGCCGGCCTTCGAACTCCATGGGTTCGGCGCTCAGTACCTGACCACCGTTCTGGCGCTCGATGCGACGTACGGCGTCGGACAAATCGCGCTGGTGATCGTGCGGGCGCTGGTCGTTATCGCGACGGTCCTGCGAATTCTGGCGGTCTTTCGGCCCACCGGCGTACGCGCTCATCGACAAGCCCATCGCGGTCAGCAGAGCGATGGCGAGCGTGGAGCGGGTCGGGCGAGTCGTACAGGTACGGCGCATGCGGGCGGTCGCGAAAAGAAGGGGGTGTGCGGGTCGAAGCGTGAGCGTGGGGCCGACGAACACCGAACCTAGTAGGTCCGGGCGTGCATTGTCGAAACGAAGCGGTGAACCCCTCCTTAACTTTTTTTTACGGAATCGACGCGATTCAGACGATTCCGTTCGCGGGCCGCAACAGCCGCGCGCACGCAGCCTATAAACCGTCCCATAGACCGGCCGATGCCGCCGATGGCCGCCGTTCGCGCGATCAAAAGATCTCGCCGACGCAGCAACGCAGCGAGCCGCCGGCCGCCTCGATCGCGTCCAAGGCCACCGTCCGTATCTCGAACCCGGCTGCCGCGATCCCCGCGCGGGTCGCAGACGATAGCGCATCGGCGGCGGTGGCGCTCATCCAAACGCCCGAAGGGTCGAGCGCGATGGCGTTGCCGGCGAAGGCGGCGCGTTCGGCCGGGGAAAGCGCGATCGCATGGGGTGCGTAAAGGGCCGCGATGGCCTCCGCGACGGCGGAATCGGCGAAGCCGTCCGGGCAAAGCAGGGCGGCGCGTCCGGCCAAGACGGCCAACACCACATTGGTGTGGTACTCGCCGGGCGCCAGATCGAACAGCAGCGTCGCGCGCAAACCGAAGGCCGCGTGCATCCGCGCGGCGCCCGCCGCATCGCAGCGTTCGGACAGGCCGCAAAAGCCGAGGCCGCGCGCGCGATCCACCACCATCGCGCCGGTCAGTTCGCAGGGGTGCGGCTGCGCGGACAGATCGAGTTCCTCGCACCCCAGCGTGTCGCGAAAAAATCCGCGAATGTCGCAGCGCTCCGCTTCGCGTTGGCGCACAGGATGGCGCATGCGCCCGACGATCAACCGCGCCCGCGCGTCGGCACCCGTGCGCGCATCGCCGCGCGCGGTGGCGAAGACGTTGTTCGGGAACACCGCGTCGGGCGTCGCGGGGTCGCCGGCGAAACAGATCGTCGGCAGGCTGGCCGACAGCGCGCGCTGCAACTCGCGGTGCTGCATCGATGCGCGCGCTGCGTCGAAAGCGGCCGCGTCGGCCATGTAGCGATTGTCCCGCGCGGATTCGGCGGCGAGCACGAAGCCGTCGGGCGCGACCAGGAATGCGGCCTTCGCCGTGGCCGGGCCGAAATCCGGCGCGCAGTCGCGGGCGAAGGCGAGAAAGGCGTCGATGTCTCGGGTCAGCATCGTGATCTCGGTCGTTTGCGGCGGATCATGCGGGCCATGCGGATCGTGCAGATCGTGCGGATCATGCGAATCGAGCGGTGTTCGAGCGACGATCGAATGGCGGTCGAATGGCTCAAGCCGCGATGTCCCCGTAACGCTCGGTCACGGCCAGCGCGCGTTCGATCAGCGCCCAGTTCGCGCCGGGGCGGTGCGCATCTTCGCTGAGAATTTGCCGGAACGCGCGTCCGCCGCGTTCGCTGTGGAACAGGCCCAGGATGTGCCGTGTCATCCGCTTCAACGGCACGCTGCGCGCGAGTTGCGCCTCCACGTACGGCCGCCATGCGCGCAGCAACGCGGCGCGCGCGAGCGGTGCGCGATCGGCCTGCGATGTGCCGAACCAGGCGCGATCGAGCCGATGCAGCACATATGGGTCGTGATACGCCGCGCGGCCGAGCATCGCGCCATCGACGTGCGCCAGATGCGCGGTCGCGGCGTCCAGGTCGGCGATGCCGCCATTGACGACCACCTGCAGCGCAGGACGCTCGCGTTTGAGCCGATACGCCCAGTCGTAGCGCAGCGGCGGCACTTCGCGGTTTTCCTTCGGCGACAGCCCCTGCAGCCACGCGTTGCGCGCATGCACGACAAAGCTGCGGCAACCGGCCGCGGCCACGGTATCGATGAAGCCGACGAAACGCTCCCACTCGTGGTCGTCGTCCACGCCCAGCCGGCATTTCACCGTCACCGGCACCGTCGCGGGCACCGCGGCGATCATCGCCGCCACGCCTTCCGCCACCAGATCCGCTTCGCGCATCAAACACGCGCCGAAACGACCAGCCTGCACGCGATCCGACGGACAGCCGCAGTTGAGGTTGATTTCGTCGAAGCCGAACTCGGCGCCGATGCGTGCGGCCTGCGCCAGCGCCACGGGCTCGCTGCCGCCGAGCTGCAGCGCCACCGGATGCTCGCTCGCATCCATCGCCAGCAATTGCGAACGGTCGCCGTGGATCACCGCGTTCGCATGCACCATCTCGGTGTAGAGCCGCGCATGCGGCGCTAGGACGCGATGGAAACTTCGGCAATGCGTGTCGGTCCAGTCCATCATCGGCGCGACGGACAGGCGCAGGCGTTCGGCGGGAATGAGGGTGGACGGCATCGCGTCATGGTACCAGCCGGCCCAACGAGCCCCTGCGATCGCGCCCCTGCGGAGGCGGTGGGCTATGCTTGGCGGCGCGTCGTCGGCCGCGGAGCATTCCCGGAAAACACCGACGGCGACGCGACGTGAACCGATTTTTCCGAGCGGGTCTTATCGATGAGCGATTCCGATTTCGCGAACATCCGTGGCTGGCTGGTCGAACAGATTCGTGCCGGCTACAGCGCGAATTCCTTGCTGCTGTCCATGCAGGACCGCGGCTGGGGGCGCGAGCTGGCGCTGGGCTTGATCGCGCAGGCCATGGGCGATCGCGCGAAGGCCGATGCGGCGCGCGATGGGTCGGCCGATGGCGCACTGCCGCCCGCGAACGCAGTGCCCCTATCGTCGTCGTCGAACGATGCGAATGATGCGGTGTCGTTGCCGCCGGCCGCCGCCACGATGCCGACGCCGATCGTCGGCGACGCCACCAGCGTCGATGTCGGCGACCGCAAGGTCTCGGTGCTGATGGCGATGAAAACGCCGCAGATCGTGCTCTTCGGCGACTTCCTGAGCAAGCAGGAATGCGACCGCCTGGTCGAAACCGCGCGACCGCGTATGCAGCGTTCGATGACCGCAGACCGCCACACCGGCGTCGATCAAGAGGATACCGTGCGCACCAGCCGCGGCATGTTTTTCGAGCGCGGGGAAAACCCGGTGGTGCGCGCGATCGAAGCGCGCATCGCGCGATTGCTGACGTGGCCGGTGGAGAATGGCGAGAACCTGCAGGTGCTGCACTACCGCCCCGGCGACCGCTACGAACCGCATCACGATTATTTCGATCCGAATTCGCTCGGCGCGTCCGCTTTGTTGTCGCGCGGCGGTCAGCGCGTCGCGACGTTCCTGATGTATCTGCGCGAACCCGAACGCGGCGGCGACACCACGTTTCCCGAATTGGGCCTGCGCTTCGCGCCGAAACGCGGCTGCGCGCTGTACTTCGCCTACGATCGCCCGCATCCATCGACCAAAACCCTGCACGGCGGCGCCCCTGTGATCGCCGGGGAAAAATGGGTGGCGACGAAGTGGTTGCGCGAGGGTGCGTTCGTCTAAGTCGAGCGCTGCCGCTTCCGCGTGAGCGTCGACGACGCGACAACAAGCGTTCAGCGCTGCGTTTCGCTCGTCGAGACGCGACCCCAGCCGAAGACCGGATCGCGACCGCGTTCGCCCAGGTCGATCGCGGCGTTCTGCATGCGCGCGATTTCGGCGACGGCGCCGCCGGGGCGTTGTTGCGTGTAGCGACGCGCGAACGCGGCGGCGATGAGCGGGGCGGCGTACGACGTGCCCGAGACGTATTCGACGGTGCCGCTCGCGCCCGTCACCGGCACGCGAACGCCGAGCGCGGCGAACTCGACGTATTGCCCGCGGTTGGCGCGGCGATACACGCGGCCGCCTTGATCCACGGCGGTCACACCGACCACATCCGCGAAAGCGGCGGGGTACACCGGCGGCGCGGCGGGGCCGTCGTTGCCGGCGGCGGCGACGACAATCGTGCCGCGTTCGATCGCGCGCGCGACGACCGCCGACAACACGCCGCTGTTGGGGCCGGTGATGCTGACGTTGACCACCGGAATGCGCCGCGTCGCGAGCCAATCGATGCCGCGCGCGATCGATTCCGCGGTCGCGACGGGCGCGCCTTGCGCATCGGCCTGGAAGACATCGGCGACTTCGACGCGGACGTTTTCGCGCGCCAAAATTTGCGCGACGTAAGTGCCGTGCGTGCGCGCCGTGTACGGGCCGCCGAATCCGCGCGCGGCGGCGATGCGGTTGCGCAGAGCGGGCGCTTGGCCGTCGGCGCCGGTATCGACGACGCCGACGCGAACGCCGGTGTCGGCGGCGGCCGTCGTCTGCGCTGCGGCCGTTGCCAGCCCCGCGAACGTTCTCGCGGCGCCGGAGAGACGAAACACGTAGTTGGGTTCCGCATCGTCGGTGCCGGCGATGCGCCGCGCGAAAGCGATGTCCGCGTCCATCGTGCTGCCCGCGCGCACTTCCACGCGCAGGACCGAGGCGTTCAAGTTGGACAGATGGCGCGACGACAGCGTGCGGAAGCCCGCGGCGCGCAGCGCATCGGCGACTTCGCGCCCCCCGCGCACCAGGAATTCGCCGCGACGGCGCTCGCGTCCCTGCGCGTCGGTTTCGAGGTCGATGCGACGCGCGTCGCCGGCGCCTGCGATCTGCCTGTCGTCGTCGCTGTCGTCGCCATCATCATCATTATCGTCGTCGTCATCGGAACCGCCGTTCGACGAGCCGCTGTTGCTGCCCGAGTTTTCCTCGTTGTCGTCGCCGCCATCGGAGCCGCTATTCGACGAGCCGCTGTTGCTGCCCGAGTTTTCCTCGTTGTCGTCGCCGCCATCGGAGCCGCTATTCGATGAGCCGCTATTGCTGCCGGAACCGGATGAGCCCGATGTGCCGCTGGAACCGCTGTTCGATCCGGAGGTATTGGATCCCGAGGTGTTCGACCCCGATGAGCCGGAGTTCGAATCCGAACTGTCCGAATCGCTGTCGCTGCTCTTGCTGGCGGCGCTGTCGCCGGTCGGTGAGTCGGCGGTGTCTTTCGAGTCTTGGGTGGCCTTGTCGTCGCGAGCGATCTGGGAGCGGTCCTTGCTCTCGTCGCGGTCGTGGCGTTGGCGTTCCGCATCGCGGCGGTCGCGGTCGGCGTCGCGGTCGCGTCGTTCGGTCTCGTGGGCGTCGCGGGTGTCGCGCACCTCCCGGGTGTCCCGCGTCTCGCGGTCGTGCCCGGCCGCCGGACCGGTGCCGGGTACGGCCAGGGCCGCGATCAGAAGGGCAGCGATGGTCAGCCGTTGGAGTGCGCGCATGCGTGGTCCGACCCGAAATCCGCCGAATCGCATCGGCGATGGAATAGAAGTCCCCTTGGCTCGTTACAGTAGGACAAATCCACGGCGGATGCCATGACGACCCTACGCGATGAGCTGATCGCCCTGCTGCCCCGACTGCGCCGATTCGCGCTCTCGGTCGCGGGCAATGTGTCGGATGCCGAGGACTTGCTGCACGGCGCGTTGGAGCGCGCCCTCCGCCAAGAGGGCGAGTGGGGCAAGGCCGGGCGGCGCGAAACCCTTCGCTTGGACAGCATGATGTTCCGGGTGATCCGCAATCTGTGGATCGACGAGCGCAGGGCCAAGCGCAGTCAGGAATTGCCGTTGGAAGCCGCCGGGGAGGTCATGGCCGAGGACGGCCGGGCCACCGCCGAACATCTGCTGGATTTGGAATACGCGCGTCGCGCCTTGATGAGCTTGCCCGAAGAACAGCGCTCTGTGCTGTGCCTGGTGGTGCTGGAAGGCATGAGCTACCAACAAACCGCGGATGCCCTGCAGGTGCCGATCGGCACCGTGATGAGCCGGCTCTCCCGCGCTCGCGCGGCGATGGCGTCGAAATTCGCCGCCGGCACGCCCTCTCTCGCTTCGGTCGGACGCTGACATGAACATCGACAATCTCACCGACGATGTGTTGTGCGCTTATCTGGACGACGAACTGTCGCCGGAGGCGCGCATCGATCTGGAACGCCGTTTGCTGAGCGAGCCCGGCGCACGCGTGCGGCTCGATCGCTTCCGCGACAACGATGCGCGGCTGCGACGTGCGTTCGCGCTGCCCAACGAAGGCGCGAACGATCCGCTGCTGCGGTTATTGGCCGGCGATACGGTCGCGGTCGCTTCGGCGCCCTCGGCTGCGCGGCCGAACGTGCGTTGGCGCCGTGTCGCCGCGCCGTTGGCGTTGGCGATGGCCGCGACCGTCGCCGGGCTGGCGATCGGTTTAGGCATGCGCGACGACGCCGCGACGGACGGCGAGTCGATCGATCGCGATCCGCGTTTGTCCGCGGCGCTGCAATCGGCATTGGATCGGCAGCTCAGCGGCCGTTCCGAAGCCGGCACCCGCATTCTTTTCAGCTTCCGTCGCGCCGATGGCACGGCCTGCCGTCAATTCGAAACCTTCGCGGCGGTCGGCGGCGCCGAAGGCGTCGCCTGCCGTCGCGCCGAAGGCGCTTGGGCGCTGGTCGTTTGGCATCAGCCGATTCAAACCTCGGAGGGCTATCGCACCGCGGGCGCCGGCGATTCGCCGATCGATGCGGTGGTCGAGCAGATCGACGCCAGCGGGCCGCTGTCGTCGCAAGAGGAGGCGAACGCGATCGCGCGCAAATGGCGATAGCGCACCGCACCAGCGACTGAATCGAGAAAAGAGCGACGCACGATCGGCGTCGCTCGCGGGAAAAGCGGGTCATGGACGACTCGTTCGCAGCCGATGCGAATCGGCGGAAGCTGCGGCCATCGGACCCGACCTCATCGGGGCCGAACGGCGCGGGGACGGACAGGAGGTCTGTTCTCGCGTCTCATGCCACACGCAACGCAACGCGCAGACATAACGCGCAAACATAACGTCGTCTCGCATCGACACGACCTCAACGTTCCGGTTTTGACCGGAGCGCAGGGTCGACGCACGCCGAATTTCGGACGCGATGTCGACATCCCTGTGCGGGCACGCGCTCGCCGGAGCGCCAGGGACGGCACCAGCACCACCGGCAACGCATATCGCGTTGCCGCATCCACCAACGCCTTCAGGAGATTCCCGCAATGTTCAAATCGCAAATGTCCCCCGCATTCGCCGGCCTCGCACTCGCTTTCGTCGCTGCGCTGGCGTCTCCGGGCGCGGTGCGCGCCGAATCCGGCTCCAACCCCGACAACGACACCATGGCCTGCACCGTCTCGGTCGAATACAAGCGCAGCAACGTCTCGCGCTTGGTCTACACCCGCGATTTCGTGGTCGGTCCCAACAGCCCGTACACCGACGACTTCTCCACCGCGACGCGTCTGCGCTTTTTCGACGCCACCGTCTCGCGCGTCGATAACACGCCGCAAGTGGCGGTGGTGTTCGACGCCGATGTCGATACCTTCAACGCGGTGCAATTCGGCGCGACGCTGAAAGTGCGCGACGAAAACAAAGGCGAAACCCAGTCGGGCAACAACAGCTTCTTCACCTCTGCCGCGGGCGCATCGGGTTCGCACCGGACGGACTACACGCTGACGTGCATGCGCGCCAAGCTCTGAGATTCTGGCCGTTGAAAAATCGGCTGTCGAAAGATCGGCCGTCGAAAAATCGGCAGAAAAGCGACGGCGCTATCGAAGCGCCATCCAATCGAAACGTCGTACCCGAAGCCGCGGCCCTGAAGACCGCGGCTTCGTCGTTCGCAGCGGTGTCGTCGCCATCGGATTCGATACGTGTCGGCGTTCATGGCGCCACAAAAAACCCGCCGAGCGTTCGGCGGGTTTCCGATGGTTTTTTGCGAGGCGGAACGGCCCCGCGATCGTTGGTCGATCAACGATCGATCGCGCGCCAGGTCAGATTCACGCCGACGCTGTAATCGGCGCTGGCGTCGTTGAGACCACCGCTGCCGTTGAGGTTGATCTTCCACGCGTCGGACATCTTCACGCTCAAGTACGCGTAAATTTCGGCGGGGTCCTGGCCGGTGCCGGTGCTGCTCTCGCGCCAGTCGTAGCCGATGCCGATCGAACTGCGTTCGCCCAGGTTGCGCCACGCACCGACGCCCGCTTGCCAACCGTCCTCGCGCGCGAACGCGTCGGCGTCGCCCAGGAAGCGACGGCCGGCCATGATGTAAGCGCCTCCAGCATCCTTGTCGATGCCGAATTCCGCGGACAGGCCGTAGTCGGTCGTATCGATGCCCAGGCCTTTGCCTTCGTCGCCAGTGGGCAAACGCACGCGGCCGGTGAGGTCGAGATACGTCGAGCTGCCGCCGAGCTGGTCGAAGGAATACGTCGCCGAGAGCGAGGTATCGCCGAAGCCGCTTTCCTTGCGATCGGCTGCCGCGCCGGAGATCGGATCCTCGCCGTCGTCCTCAGGATGGTCGCGGCCCGAACCGCCGCCGCCGTCGCCGCCGCCGCTATCGTCCAGAACGACCGCGGCGTTCGCCGGGCCGTCCACGCGCAGATACGGCACCGATGCTTTGAAGGTCCAGTTGCCGGTGCGCAGTTTCGCCGAGAGCGGCACGACGAACACGTCGGTCGAAGCGGTTTCGCCGTACTCGCCCGAGGAATAACTCAGGCCGGTGGAGAGATCGAGGGTCGTGCCCGCCTGCGCCGACAGTGCGGACGAAGCCATCAAGCCGGCGAGCAGGGTTTTGGAAAGTGGTGAGATGCGCATACGTTCCTGATGAGCGGTCGTAGAGCGTTGGAAGATACCGCACCTGTTCGGGGCGGCGGGGCGAACGGTCGGTGGATACGACCAAGGTCGCGACGATGGATGGAACGCATCGTCATGCCGACGCGATCCTTGCCGACGTGTCGTGCCGACGCCGGGCATCGGCATGGAGCCGGGGACTGGGCGATCGCGTCGAGAACGCCTCAAATCGCCAGAGCGCTCGCCCATGGGGAATGCGGCGCTCGGGCGGGACGATCATGGCGGGGCGAGACGGAGATCAGCCGTCGTCGCGTCCGCTGCGGCCGCGACCGCGACCGCGGCTCGGGTCGTCGTTGCCGCCGCGGCGGCGGCCATGGTCGTCGTTCGCGTCGTGGTTGGGGCCGTCGTCGTTGCCGCCGCCATGATCGTCGCCGACATCGTGGTTCGGACCGTCGTCCGCGCCGCGCTTGGTGGTTCCGCGAACGTCGATCTCGCGTGCGCGGTCTTCGCGGCGATCTTCGCGGCGGTCGTCGCGACGCGGCGCTTCGTTGGCTTCGCGGGCGCATGCGGTCTCGGCGACGCCCAATGCGGACGTCAGCG
>JADZBF010000444.1 GCA_020852215.1 Lysobacter sp.
GTAAACGTCACAAAAGACGGTTCGTGTGCGAATGTTCGCGAAAGACCGTAAAGCGGAGCCCGCGAAGCGGATGACCAGCTTCGCTGTTAAACACCCGCCGAATGACTAAGATGGCGTCATGTAAATAACGGCGGGTTTTCAATGGCATCGCCGGTCATCGCCTTCGGCGGTTCCGCCCTACGCCTCTACGAATCTGATCTTCACTCGCGGCCATTCACTGGAATCCGAATCATATGATCGACCTCCGCGCCCTCCGTTTGTCCGACCTGCACGGTCTCGCGCGGCTTGGTGTCGATGCGACGGCGGGCACCACTAATCTGGTGGAGGCGATGCACGCTGCGATCGCGCGTCCTGGGTTGGGGTTGCGTAGCGCAGCGCCGGAGCGCACCTCGGGTATCGCGGGGCTGGTGTATCGCGGTATTCGCGGCGCGACGGGCATCACCGGCGCCGGATTGAATGCGCTACTCGGGCGCGGCGGTGGCGAGTACGAACGCACGTCGGTCGAGCGCGAAGCCGTGATCGCGGCACTCAATGGTGTGCTGGGCGATCATCTGGCCACCACGGGCAATTCGCTTGCGATCCCCATGCGCCTACATCATGCAGGCGAGCCGTTGACGCTGCGTAAAGATGCGCTATCCAATGCGATTCCCGATGCCGGCTCCAAACTCCTGGTCCTCGTGCACGGTTTGTGCATGAACGATCTGCAATGGATGCGCGACGGGCACGATCATGGCGCGATGCTTGCCGATGCGCTCGACTACACGTCGCTGTATCTGCACTACAACACCGGGCGATCCATCGCGGAGAATGGCCGGCATTTCGCCGAGTTGCTGGAAACCTTGCGTTCGCAATGGCCGGCGCCGGTGGACGAGATCGCGATCATCGGACACAGCATGGGTGGACTGCTCGCGCGCAGTGCTTGCCATTACGCCACCGATGTCGATCATTCTTGGATCGCGTCGCTGCGTAACCTCGTCTGCATGGGCTCGCCGCATCAGGGCGCGCCGCTCGAGCGTGGCGGTCGTTGGATCGATCTGATCCTGGGTGCGACGCCTTTCGCGGCGCCGCTCGCACGCGTCGGCAAACTCCGTAGCTCAGGCATTACAGACTTGCGCCACGGGCAGACGCTCTCGGCACGCGGGCGTCATCGTACGGTGCGATTACCCGAGGGCGTGCGCTGCTTTGCCATCGCCGCGACCACGGGCCGTCGACGTGGCGATCTTAAGGACCGCTGGATCGGCGATGGTCTTGTGCCCGTCGCCAGCGCACTCGGACATCATGTCGATCCTGATCGTGTCATCGGATTCGCCAAAAACCGTCAGTGGGTCGGCTACGGAATGAATCATCTGGATTTGCTGAATCATGTGGATGTCGCGAATCGCTTGCTGCGCTGGTTGACGCCGCGTTCGATGGTGACTCCTATGGCGGGTTAGAGAGCAAGCAGCCTGGGTAAGGCCGAAGGCCGCACCCGGGTATAAACGCCCCGGGTGCGCTACGCTTACCCGGGCTACGATTCTCAAGCCGCCAAGCCGAAGCGATGTCCCGCAAGTTGCGGTAAATGTTACGAAAGACGGTTCGTGTGCGAATGTTCGCGAATCGCGGAAGGCGGGTTGGCACCCGCCATACTGCGCTAACATGCCTTACTCCTCCACAAGCTCGGTCTTATGGGCGCACGCCTCTTTCTCTTCGTTTCTATCCTTGGGTTGACGACCTTGTCGGGTTGCGCCACGACCCCGACCTCGGAGAGCGAGTGTCGTACGAAAGGCGGGGAATGGCTCGCTTACAGCATGTTCGTCAGTGTGTGCGCATGGCCTGCGACCGATGCAGGAAAAGCGTGCTCGGACAGCCGTCAGTGCGAGGGGATTTGCGAAATTCCACCGGAGGCATACCGGACGATATCTTCGCGACCCGAGGGGTCGCTGCCCGATGCGCCGGTCAGCGAAAGGGTGTGGCTTATTCCGAAACCAGATTCGGCTATCGTCGGTCGTTGTTCTGCTCTGCGGACACAGATCAAAGCGCCGAATTGCACGGCTTATGTCGCGGACGGCAAGGTGGCGGTGGCAGGTTGTATCGATTAGGCAAAATGGGGGGCACAGTTTCCAGCGTGTCCGAATGGTGGGGTTCGCTGCGCTCACCGCCACCCTACGATTATGCCTATGCGGCCGGCGATCGCGAGACGCCGAATTGGACGTGGGAGCGCCGGTACGATGGTGTCGTCGAATGCGAAGGTGCGTGATCGTAAGCCGCAACCGGGTACTCGCACCCACCCATAGAACGAAACAACGATTTCACATTCGTTGAACGTTCTACACGCCACAATTTCGAATCGAACGCGATTGTTCGATAATCGCCGGGAGCGAGATGCGCGATGCGATCTCGCGAATTCCGTTTTGATGGAGTGCCCATGAAAACATTGCTGTCGATCCTGTTGTCGCTTTCACTGGTATTCGTCTTCGCCGCGAACGCCGAGTCGCCCGAACGTTCCGCCGAAGGTTCCGCATTGATCGGGGCGTGGGCGGTCGATGTCTCGAAATTACCGATGCCGCCGGAGGCGCGGCCCAAACGCGTGACGATCACGTTCGATCAGCCCGAGCGCGGGCGATGGTCGACCAAGGTGGAAGTCGTGGACGCGAGCGGCGCGACGTATCGGGCCGAGGGCGTGAATTCGCTCGATGGCACGCCTGCGCCCGTGACGGGCGGCTTCGAGTCCGATATCGCTTCCGCCACGATGCCCACACCGGACGTGTTGATTTTGACCCTCGGCAGAGACGGCGTGCCCGGTTCGACGCGCATCTACACCGTCGTTCGTGGCGGCAAATCGATGATCGAAACATCGAGCTATTTCGGCGACGACGGCCGGCCGATCGTGCGGACGCATTATTTCGATTGTCTTTAGCGAACGATCGACTTTTCGCGGTACTTGACCCGCCGCGCGTCTACCGCCACGCTGCGGTTCGACGCGACCGTTCGCGGGAGGCCTTATGTGGTTCAAACTCTACGCCATCGCTCTGCCGGTCTTCTTCGCCATCGACATGCTGTGGTTGGGCGTGGTGGCGCGCAATTTCTATCGCGCGCAGATCGGCAGTTTGCTCAAAGCCGACGTGAACTGGACGGCGGCGATTCTGTTCTATCTGGTGTTCATCGGCGGCATCGTGTTTTTCGTGCTCGCACCCGCGCTGGAGAAATCCTCGTGGCGGTATGCGTTGTTCGTGGGCGCGGCGTTCGGGTTCATCACCTATGCGACCTATGACTTGACCAATCTCGCGACGATGAAGGATTGGCCGCTGTTGGTGACGGTGGTCGATCTGGCGTGGGGTAGCGTGCTGACCGGGTCGGTGTCGGTGATCAGTTACGCCATCGCGCGCAAACTCGGCATGTGATGCGATGAACTTCGGTGGGCTGGGCGAACTATGGTTCTCGCTGTCGATCATGCTGGCGATGGCGTTCGTCGCGTGGCTGGTCAGTTTGAAGTTGCACGATGTCAGCATCGTCGACAGCTTGTGGTCGATCTTCTTCATCGCCTTCGCGCTGTCCTTCGCGTGGCGTATGCGCAGCGATGCGATGGCGGCGTACGTGGCGATCGGGCTGATTCTGCTGTGGGGACTGCGCTTGTCGGCCTACATCACCATTCGCAACCACGGCAAGGGCGAGGATCGGCGCTATCAAGCGATCCGCGCGCGTAATCAGCCGAACTTCGAGTTCAAAAGTTTCTATCTCATTTTCGTACTGCAAGCGGTACTGGCCGCGATCGTCGCGATGCCGCTGGCGCCGATCTTGAACGGTGCGCAACACGCCAATATCGTGACCTATGCGGGATTCGTCATCGTCGCATTTGGCGCGATGTTCGAGACGGTCGCCGATGCACAGATGGCGCGCTTCAAAGCGACGCGAACCTCGCAGGACGAGGTGATGAACCGCGGCCTCTGGCGCTACAGCCGCCATCCGAATTATTTCGGCGAGGCGACGTTCTGGTGGGGCATATGGATCGCGTCCGCCAGCATGGGCGGCGCGTGGACGGTATTCTCGCCGCTGCTGATGACCTGGCTGCTGACGCGCGTGTCCGGCGTACCGCTGCTGGAAGCGGACTTGCAGAAGCGCAGCGCCGCGTATCGCGAATACTTGACGACAACGCCGCGTTTCGTGCCGTGGCGGCCGAAGCGTTAGAAAGTTCCTGCCGTTCTGTGGATCGCTTTTCGCACTGCTGCCAAGTGGGGCGGCCTAAGCCAGCGGTCGATGTACGTTCGAATCGACGTTTCGCCTTATTCTGGCGGTTCGGTGGCGCAGAGGGACGGTTGCATACGATCGCGAGCGGGGGTGGGGTCTCGAAATTATCAGGACATGCGACGCCGGCCGAACGACGATGTTAAGCAACATGGGGTGTGAATCGATCTACTCACTCAGGGGGTTATGTGAACAATGTTTTGATCAAATCGATGTTGGCGCTCGTCTGTTTTCCGATCGCAGCGCAAGCGGTCGAACTTCAAAAGACATGTCATTGCGATCTTGTCAGAAGCCAGCCGAATCAGGTGCTCTACAATTTAACGACGGCGGTGAATTGGAAACCGAAAATTTGGGTGGTATCGCCCGCGGACCAAAACGATTGTCGAAACAAATGCGATATCGCTTTCGCCAATAACAAGCAAACCATCGCTACCGCTCTTTGTACGTATCCGCCTTCGATCGCGCCCGACCAACTGCAAATGACGCTGTTGTCGAAGCTCGGCGCAAACACGCAAACCTATACGGGCAAAACGTATACCTTGAATAGAAAGCCTGTCGTGAAGTGCCCCATCGATTGGCGCTCCAACAGCAACAACCAAATGGGCGGGATCACCGAAGACGGGCGCTGCAAGAGAGAATTCGCTTTGCCTGCCGGATTATTGACGGTGCCGAGACCGTCGGACGGCACACCGATCGGCACCTGGGGCTTTTGGTGGGGAGACGGTTTGGTGGCGTGGAATACGTCGGACAACGGCGGCAATCCAACGCCGGCGATTCCCGCCCAACTCAAATGCAGCATCACGCCGTAAGGCATAAAGCGGCTGTGGCCGTTTAATCCGCCGATGGCGGACTCGTAGGCGTGTTCTTCATGCGGGTCTGCGCCATCGGCGGTTCCGCCATGCCGTTGGCTGGCGATCCTAACAGGCTGTTGAAAAACAGCCTGTTAACGCAGCCAAGGATGGCTGCGACGACGAAGCGAGCGCTTAAGCGCTTGATGATTCGCGCTGCGCGCTCACCCTTCGCGGAGCTCAGGGCCAGCTTCGCTGTTCAGCCCGCAAGCGGGCTGTCGTCGGGAGCGAGTCCGGACATGTGCCTGACTCGCGACTTGACTGTGCCGGCAGGAGCCGGCACCAAAAGTAAAGGCTGCCGCAACGCCGGCCGCGAAGCGGCGAGCCGCAAGGATGCGGCGAGTCAAAACGATCTGGATGATCGTTTTTCAACAACCTGCTATGGGCGGCGTTATCGGGATTCGGCGTCGTCGTCCGGCTTGTCGCCTGGGAACGGTGCGAAACCATCGGCTTGCGGCAACGGCAGCGATGCTTGCCCGAAGACATAGCGCCAGCCGTCGGCGGTGCGGATGTAGGTGTCGGTGAACCAGAGGCGGCGCTCGAAGCGTCGCCCGTCTTTGCGCGTGCCTTTCAGCCAAAGCAATGCAGTGACGACGGCGGTGTCGCCCCAGACGCGCACCGTTTGCGTGCCGGATTCTTCGACTTGGCGTTCGTATTCGATCCGCCGTTCGCGCGCGGCATCGAGCACATCGTCGCGCGTTTCGACGGTGCCGTCGCCCAGCACTACGACGAAATCCGGGTGCAGGATGCGCGCCATGGCGTCGGCATCGTTGCGTTCGACCGCGGCTTGATAGGCAGTATCGAGCGCGGCGATGGTGCGGCGGTCGCGTTCGGCGCGATCGACCCTTGGCTCGGAACTTCGATCATGACTTCGATCGTGACTTCGACCGTGACTTCGATCGTGACTTCGATCGTGACTTCGATCGCTGCCGATTTCGTTCGAGCGATCTTCGCTGCAAGCGGGCGTTGCATGTGGCCGATGCGAACCGATGCGGTCGTCGTTGCCCGCGGATGCGGCGGCGAGCGCCACGCTGGCGAGCGCGGCGAAGGTGGGGGCGTGGGTCATGGCGTGCGGCGATGTTGTGGGTTCGCATCGACCTTACGCCCGCCGTGGTCGCATCGCTTGGCGTTTCTTGCGAACTTGCGCGGTGCGTCAGTGCGGGTGTTGCGCGTAGGCGGAAGGCGTGCGGCCGTAGCGCTGCGCGAACGCGCGCGAGAAGTGGCTCGGGTCGCCGAAGCCGCAGGCATAGCAGGCATCGGTGACGCTGCGACCATCGCGCAGCATCGCTGCGGCCGCCGACAGCCGTGCGTCGGCGAGATACCGATGCGGAGACCGACCGACGAATTCGGCGAACAATCGAGCGAAGTGGAAGACGCTCATGTGCGCGAGCGCCGCCAATTCGTGGAGTCTCCAGTCTTCGGCGTAGCGTCGGTCGATGCATTCGCGCACGGCGTGAATGCGTTCGGCGTGGCGGTCGAAGACGCGCGGCTGCGGGATGGCGGTTTCTTCGCGCGGGTGCGGCACTTCGCGGAACAGATCGATGGCGCAGGTTTCGGCGAGTAACGGCATGTAACGGTCGAAGGCGCGTCGCAGACTCCAGTGCAGATAGCGCAATCGATTATCGGCACGCAGCACCGGCGCCGAGGCCCGCGTCCACGCGTCGCTGCGATCGGAACCGTCGATCGCATCCGCGGTGTAGGCGACGGACAGACACACGTCGCTCAAGTCGCCTGCGAGGTGGGACACGCGGAAGCGCAGCCCCGGCGAGATCAACAGCACATCGCCCGGACCGAGCCGCCAGCGTCTATCGTCGATTTCGACATCGAAAGCGCCGCGCTCGACGAAACTGGCGCTGTAGCGCTCGCCGATTTCGTCGATGTCGCCATGATCGTGTTCGTCGGGCGCGTGATCGAAACGATAGGCGCCGAAATCGGGGGTGGACCAAAGCGGTGTGCGTCGGCTCATGGCGCCAGCATACACCGCGAATTCTCGTAGATATTTGCGGTTCGAGGCCTCGTCGCGCCGCGCATCGCCGGTTCCGGGCCGGGATCGGGCCGCGCGGGTTCGTCCGCCGATACGCGACGGTCGGCGACGCCCGACCATGCGTTCGGCGGACGTTTTTCCGGGCGCGAAATCGCGTATCGTTCCTGCCTGCATCGATGCTGGAAACGACATGAACGCGTGGGCGAAAACGTTGGGGGCGATGTTGTTGGCGATTTCTTTGCAGGCGCAGGCCTGCGAGCGACCGGAACGTTTCAAGGCCGGTATCGGCGGCTTTTTCGGACCGTCGTACGCGGTAGAGTTGAACGAGAAGGGCGAGTTGCTGTATTCGCGCAATGCGAAGACATTCGTGTCCGCCAAAGGGACGGTGCGCGAAACGGTCGCGGTGTCGCCGGATGCGTGGCGCGCCTTCTGTGGCGAGTTGGATGCGATCGGCGTGTGGACGTGGAAGCCGAGGTACGAAAATCCCAAGGTGAGGGACGGGACGCAGTGGCATTTCGAGATCGCGGTCGGCGGCAAGTCCATCGCCTCGACGGGCTATAACGAATATCCTGGCGGGACGCTGCCGCCCGACGGCGATCGATTCCCGCGGCTCTTGCGTGCGCTGAGCGCGTTGCTCGGCGGGCGCGAGTTCAAATAATCCGGATTGCGAGAGATCGATCGACGGTCCGCGCGCGACGCGCACCGGACATGCGGCGACGATAGCGAGGGGACGTCTATGTTTTGGGTATTGCCGTGGGGGCAGGACAACCGTGTCAAGCACACATCGTGGACGGTGTACGCGCTGATCGCGATCAATGTGGTGGTGTATGCGCTGGTCGCATTGAACGTATCGCCCGACGATGAGGCGTTCCTGTCGCGTTATGCGCTGCCGGCCGACGGCTGGCGACCGTATCAGTTGCTCACGTCCAGCTTCTTGCATGCCGATATCTTCCATCTGCTGGGAAATATGTTGTTCTTGTGGTTGTTCGGCGACAGCATCGAAGACGCGCTCGGGCCGATCGCCTTTGTGCTGCTCTATTTCGTCGGCGGACTGCTCGGCGATTTGCTCTACGTGCATAACAACATCGGTTCGATCCCCTCGCTCGGCGCGTCGGGCTGCGTCGCCGCCATCGCGGGCGCGTACGGCGTCATGTTCTACGATCGCAGCGTCGATATCCGCCTGTTCTTCCTGATTTTCCCGATCAAGACGTTCGCAGTCCGCGCGTTCGTGGTGGTGCTGCTGTGGTTCGGCGTCGACTTGTGGTTGACGTGGAGTTCGGCGGGGCGGATCGAAGAGACGGAAGGCGTGAACTACGTGGTTCACGGGATCGGTTTCATCTTCGGCGCGTCGATCGGCGTCTTCGCGCGTTTGCAGGGCGTGATGCGTCGCTACGAGCGGCTCGCGCAAGGTCATGCCTGGTTTGGCTATTGGCCCGATTCTCTCGAACGTCGTTACGGCAAGAAGTCTTCGCGGCGCTGATCGCGTCTCCGGAACGCGAGGCGCACACGCCGTTTTGTCGGCTGGGAGCATGTCGGCATCAACGACAACGCCCGGCATCGCCGGGCGTTGTGGGTCCATCGCGAATGGAAACGCCGCGTCGCGTCAGGCGGCGATCTTATGCGCTCATCTCAGGCGTTCATCGCCATCGGCTTGCGCGTTTCCGGTTCGGCCGCCTGTTGCCGGTTCTGCTGCAGTTCCTGCACGTTGTTGGCGGCGGTTTGCAGAGGCGTGTTCGCGGCTTCGTTGACGGTGAGACGCGCGTGCGCGGGTTCTTCCTGCGGGTTCTGGCCGTTGCGTTGCCCGAACACGAACAGATGCTGATCGCGGCCGTTGGGCCCGTCGAACGTATTGCCCAGATGCACGTTGTCGACGGTGATCAAGCGTTCGCGCATGGCGGCGGCGTAGACGTTCGCGGCCATCGATTCGCGATCGCCTCCGCCCGGAATGCCGGCGGCGTTCACCGCCGCCAACGCTTGCTGGTACATCGGGTTGTCCTGCATACGGGCGACGTTGTTCGCCGCATCGGTACCGGCGACACCGCGCGCGTCCGGCGTCGCCGCCGCGAGCGCGGTGCCGTCGCGGCCGTTCTGCGGCGTGTCCAGCGCCGCGACGCTTTGGGTCGAGACCACGCCCGGCGTGCGCAGATGCGGCCCGATCACGTCCTCAGGCGTCAATCCGTGCCGGCCGACCGGGACGCGGTCGCTCCATTCGAGATTGCCGCTGCTGTTCATCACCACCGTCTCGCCGCGGGTCACGGCCTGCTGGACGAGGTTGGCGAGTTGTTCGGGGGTCGCGTTGCGATTGGCGGCGCCGATCTGGATGCCGATGGAATTGTTGTACAGGTCCATCGCCTCGCGATTGGCGAAATTGCCCGGCAGGCCTTCGTGCGCGGTGGTGAACGCGCGCGCCCAATCGGGGCCGTATTCCTGCGCCAAGCGCGCGCTCCAATAGGCGTCGCGGTGGCCGTCGTTGCCCTGCCACTCCCCCGCGCGATCGGCGGGAATATTGCTGGGCAGCGGATTATTCGGAAAACGGGACTCGCCCTGCGCGAACGCATCGCGCGCGATATCGCGGAAATCGCTGAGCCCGAGCAGACCGCGGTCGCGGGTCAGACGATCCAGCAGTTCGCCTTCGGTCCGCGTCATTTGGCGGCCGTCGGTGAACGGGATATCGACCGCACCGAACGCGCGCGGGCGATACGTGATCACCTCGTCGTCCGGAACTTGGTACTGGCTGCGAACGGTATTGAGGTCGGGGCGTGGGTCCGTCATGGCGGGCTCCTGTTCGTGCGTGATGCTGTTGTTCGATCAGCGCCGCGCCCAGCGGTGGGAGACGACATTCCCATCCCGGTAGCGGATTTCGTAGTACTCCTCGTCGATGCCCAGATCCGACACGCCGAGTTCGTACACGTCGGTGTCGGTCTCGGCATTGCGGGAATCGGGTTCGCCGAGGAGGGCGACCACCTCCGCGCGCGGCATGCCTGCGCGGATCGAGGTGTCCAGCGACGACACCATGCCGCCGCGTCGATTGTCCTGAGCGCGGGCGCCGCGTTGGGATTTCCAGGCGTCCGAATCGAAGGTCTGTGTTTGCATCGTGCAAGCCGAAAAAAGAAAGGGGATCAGAAGGGCGACGAGCGGCGCGAAGACGCGCGCTCGCCAAGGCAGAAGACGGTGTCCGCGGGCGGATGCGGCCATCGTGCCGGCATCGTCGGCGCGCGCGTCGGTTCGTAAGCGGCGGAGGGGAGCGTCGGTCGAAGCCATCGGTGCGTTTCGGACGGTATGGGCGTAGCGATTCGAATGGAGACTCGCAATCGCGATCGGAATCTCAATCTCAATCGCGGTCGGGGCGGCCCGAAGGGCGCGATCCCGATGTTCCGACCATAACACAGGCCTATTTTCATCGCATGGACCGGCCGAGCCGGTCGTCGGAAGGCTGTAACTTTCTTTTA
>JADZBF010000445.1 GCA_020852215.1 Lysobacter sp.
CGCGCGCATCGAGGAAGCGTTCCGCTCGCAATTACTGCAATTGAAGCCCGATCTGTTGTTGCCGTTCTGATCGTCGTTTCTCGGGCAGGCGCTTTTTTGAGCAGGCGCCTTTCGGGCAAACGCGTTTAAAACCGCTGCGTTTAAATCCGCCCCCTTTAAATCCGGCGCCTTTCAATCCGCGCAGCGGCGGCCGGTGGGCCGTCGCGTCCTTAGCCGCCGCCCGGCGTCGGAAGCAGCGTGGCCCCTCGCGAGGCGGCTTCGGCCATCGCTTTTTTCAGTTCGCGATAACGCTGCAGCGCGGCTTGGAACTGCAGGTCCAGTTCCGCCCGCTCCTGCGTTTGCCGGCGCTCCATCGCCTGCAATTGCCGCAACTCCTGCTGCTGGGTCCGGATTTTCTCGACCGTGCGGTTCCCGACCGGTTTGTTTTCCAACTGGTTGTCGTTGGCCTGCTCCAGCAAGCTCAACAGGCTGTGGCGCAAATTTTTCGCCGACAGCGCGGAACCCTTCAGCGACTCGTCCAGCAGATCGAAACGGTTGCGGAACGAACGCTCCAAGTCGGCCTCGGTCGCGAATGTGTGCACCATCGCCAGTTCTTTGCGCAAACGGTCGTTTTCGCTTTCCGCCGCTTTCGCCGCAATCGCGGCCTGTTCGCGCTCCACGTCGGTGAGCGCGCGCGAGACTTCGCGTACCGCGGTGCCGCTGGTCTGGTTGATCTCGACCCGCTGACGATCCACCGCGCTCGGCGGCAAGGCGTCGCTGCAGACTTTGCGGCCGTTCTCGTTCCAGCAATAGAGTTTCTTGGTGCCGGCATCTTGCGCTGCGGCCTGCATGGACAAGAGCGCGGCCACGCCGAGCGAGAGCGCAGTCGCGGCGACGCGCAGCGTCGCGCCGGATGCCGGCGCATACCGGTGTTCGCCGGCGTTTCGATGGTGCGTATTTCGATCGCTCATGATGGCCCCAGCCCCCCTGTCGGCATGGTGTCCCCCGGTTCGCGACAGCCGTAGCGAGCCCGGTAGGCCCGTAGGCGTTCGCCCTGTGCGGAAAGTTCGGCGCTTTCGCCCACGAATGCAAGTAGGTCGGACAGACCCGCGATTGCGATCACGGGAACGCCGGTGTCCTCGGCTACCGTTTGCGCGGCCGACCGCGGCGCGGTGTCGGTCGAGGTTTCGGGCGCGATTTCCTGGCGGTCGAGCGCGATCGCGATGCCGGCCGGCACGCCGCCGGCCTCGCGAATCTGCGCCAGCGCCTCGCGGATGGCGGTGCCCGCGGTGATCACGTCGTCCACGATCAGGATCCGCCGCCCATTCAGCGGCGCGCCGATCAGCGAACCGCCCTCGCCGTGGCTTTTGGCTTCTTTGCGGTTGAACGCCAGCGGCACGTCGCGACCGCGGCGGGCGTACTCGCAGGCCAGCGCGGTGGCCAGCGGGATGCCCTTGTAGGCCGGCCCGACCAGCAAGTCGAATTCGACCCCGGACGCGTCGACGGCGTCGGCGTAGCACGCGGCCAAGTCGGCCAGGGCGGCGCCGGAATCGAAGCGTCCGGCGTTGAAGAAATAGGGGCTGACGCGGCCGGACTTCAGCGTGAACTCGCCGAAACGCAGGGCTTCGACCCGAAGGGCGGAACGCAAGAAACGGGAACGGTGGTCGTTCAAGAGGGCCGGAAATCGGGAGTCGAAGAGAGACAATCGTAAAGGCGAACGGGGGCGAAGTCGCGGTTGTGGCGATGAATCGACCCGCGATGACCGGCGAGAGGTGCCAAGGCCTGTTCGATCGGCTAGGCTGCGACAGCCGGATGCGGAGAAGCCGTTGTCCGATTCCTCCTTCCCGAGCGTCCATTCCCGCCGTGAGAATCATCAGTTTCAACGCCAATGGCCTGCGTTCGGCCGCCAACAAGGGGTTTTTCGACTGGTTCGCCAAGCAGGACGCGGACGTGCTGTGCGTGCAGGAGACCAAGGCGCAAGAGCATCAATTGTCGGCGCCCGAACTGCAATCCGCCGGGTATAGCGCTTTCTTCAAGGACGCGATCACCAAGAAAGGCTACAGCGGCGTCGGCATTTACGCGCGACGACCGCCGGACGAGGTCCGCACCTCGCTTGGCTGGGCGCCGTTCGACGACGAGGGCCGCTACATCGAAGCGCGTTTCGGCAACCTCAGCGTGGTCTCGTTCTACATCCCGTCCGGCTCGTCGGGCGATCTGCGGCAGGCGTTCAAGATCGAAGTGATGCGCTGGCTCAAACCCATCCTCGACCAATGGTTCGCCAGCGGTCGCGACTACGTGTTGTGCGGCGACTGGAACATCGTCCGTGCGCGCAACGACATCAAGAATTGGACCTCGAACCAGAAGAACTCCGGCTGCTTGCCGGAAGAACGCGCGTGGTTGAACGGCATGATCGCCGACGGCTGCGGCGACGGCACGCCCGCACCCGACCACGGCTGGCTCGATAGTTACCGCCTGCTCAAACCCGACGCGACCGACTACACCTGGTGGTCGCAGCGCGGCGCCGCGCGCGCCAACGACGTGGGTTGGCGCATCGACTACCAATTCGTCACGCCGGGGCTGCGCGAGCGGGTGAAGGCCTGCGCGATCCATAAAGACCCACGGTTTTCCGATCATGCACCGTACGTGGTGGACTATGCGGTGGACGACGCGCTCGAAGGCGGCGCGACGAAATCCGGTGCCGCAAAAGCAGGCGCTACGCAAGGCGGCAGCGCAAAAGGCGTAGCCCGATGAGCGATACGACCGCGAACACGAGCACGACCACGACCACGACCACGACGAACGCGAACATCGCGGCCCCGGCAAAACACCCCGGCTGGCGCGACGTGCTGCGCAGTCTTCGCCAGCGCAAGGTCGCGGCGATGCTGATGCTCGGCTTCGCTTCGGGGTTGCCGCTGTACCTGGTCGGCAACACGATGGGGTACTGGATGCGCGATGGCGGCAGCGATTTGTCCGCGATCGGTTTTCTGTCGTGGGTCGGCCTGGCCTACACGCTCAAGTTCTTGTGGGCGCCGGTCATCGATAAAACGCGCGTACCCGTGTTGGGACGGCTGGGTCATCTGCGCGGATGGATTCTGCTGTCGCAGTTCGTGGTGGCCGCGGGTTTGATCGGCATGGCGACGATCCAGCCGGAAGGCGGTCTGACCACGTTCGGCGTGATGGCGTTGATCGCGGCGTTCGCTTCCGCCACGCAGGACATCGTGATCGATGCCTGGCGGATCGAGATTTCGGACAACGGCGAGGAACTCGGCCTGCTCAGCGCGAGCTCGCAGTTGGGTTATCGCGCCGCATTGCTCGTCACCGATGCCCTGATTCTGATTCTCGCCGCCAACATCGGGTGGGCGCCGTCCTACTGGGTGATGGCGATGCTGATGGGCGTCGGCATGATCGCGGTCTTTCTCGCGCGCGAACCCGTGCGCAAGATCGCGCCGGGCGCAGCGCCCGCGACGGCGATGCTGTGGACCGCGCGCGGCGTGTCGGATGCGATCGTCGGGCCGTTCATCGCGTTTTTCCGGGTGCACGGAAAATTCGCGTTGTTGATGCTGCTCGCGATCAGCCTGTATCGCATGCCGGATTTCGTGCTCGGTCCGATGGCGAATCCGTTCTACAAGGATCTCGGCCTGACCAAGGAGATGGTCGGCGAGGTGCGCGCTTCGATCGGATTGGTCGCCTCGTTGTGCGGCATCGCGCTGGGCGGCTTGTCGGCGGTGCGCTTCGGACTGGTGCCCACGCTGCTGGCGGGCGCGATCCTCGGCCCGGGTTCCAACGCCGCGTTCGCGTGGTTGGCGCATCAGGATCCGACCATGACCAATTTCGCGATCGCGATGGTCGTCGACAACATCTCGACGGGATTCGCCGGCACTGCGCTGGTGGCGTACATGTCCAGCCTCACCAGTACCGGCTACATCGCCACGCAGTACGCGTTGCTCAGCTCGTTCTACGCGCTGCTCGGCAAGGTGCTGAAGGGATTCTCCGGCCTGGTCGTGGAGAAGTTGGAAGTGGGGCGGACGCTGCTCGACGCCTACGCGCTGTTCTTCGTCGGCACTGCGCTGGCGGGGATTCCGGCATTATTGTTGTGCATCTGGTTGGTGCGACATGCGCGCACCGTCGTCAAACCGGCGACCTCACCTCTGACGCCATGACCGATCTGCTCCTTCGCGATATCGACCCGGCGCTCGCCGCGCGCATCCGCCGCGTCGCGGAAACCAACGATTGGGCGATGCACGAGACGATTCTGCATCTGATCGAACGCGGGCTGTTCGCCAGCGAAGGCGGCGCGCTGCGGTTCGACGGCGCCGAGTCGGATGTGATCCAGTCGGCGATCGCGGCGTTGGAAACGGTGCCGAACGATCCCGGGTTTTCGTTGATCGGCCGGGTCGAGCGCGAAATTCCCGAGGAACCCGTCGCGCCGACGCTCAGCGAATTGGACCTGATGCGCGAATTGGACGAAGCCGCGGCGCGGGTCGCGGCGGGGAAGGAAAAGCGTTAGATCTGCCCGACGAACTCAAGCCGAATAAATCGCGCCCAATACCCGCGGTCCGCGCGCGCCGCTGACGCTCGGCAGGTTGCCGGGCCGGCCAAGCACGGTTTGTCGCGCCAACCACGCGAAACCCATCGCTTCCACTAAATCGGGGTCCAACCCGTGCGCGGCGCTGGATTCCACGGTCACGCGCGGCAGCGTCGCCGCGAGCGCGCGCATCAGCGCAGGGTTGTGCACGCCGCCGCCGCAGGCGATCAGGCGCGACGTGCCGGGCTGCGCCGCGTTCAGCGCGTCGGCGACGGTGCGCGCGGTCAACGCCAGCAGCGTGGCCTGCACATCCGGCGGCGATTCTTGCCCGGACAAATGCCGTTCCAACCAACCGAGATGGAATTGATCGCGCCCGGTCGATTTCGGCGCCGGCAGCGAGAACCAAGGTTCTTGCAACAGCGTCGACAGCAGCGCGGTATCCACGCGTCCGCTCAGTGCGAACGCGCCGTCGCGGTCGTAACCGGCGCCGGTGTGGCGCAGGCACCACGCGTCCATCAACGCGTTTGCGGGGCCGGTGTCGAAGCCGCGCACTTCGCCGTGGGTATCGCCCGTCGGCGGCAACAGCGTGATGTTGGCGATGCCGCCGAGATTCACCACCGCGCGATGCTCCTGCGGCGCGGTCAGCAAGGCGGCGTGCAGCGCCGGCAGCAGCGGCGCGCCGTGCCCGCCCGCGGCCACGTCGCGACGTCGGAAATCGGCGACCACGCGCACGCCGCAGTGTTCGGCGATCAGATTGGGGTCACCCAATTGCATCGTGAAGGGGTGATCTCCCTGCGGGCGATGGCGCAAGGTCTGCCCGTGCGAACCGATCGCGGCGATGCGGTCGCTCGCGATGTCGCTGTCGCGCAGGGCGAGGCCGGCGGCGTCGGCGAAGATCCGGCCGATGC
>JADZBF010000446.1 GCA_020852215.1 Lysobacter sp.
CCCGCATAGGCTTTCGTTCGATCGGCCGCGGGCGGCGGCGCGAATTTCGAACGCACGTCGCTTTCGGTCTTCTGCGCGCCGACCGCCGTTTGCCCGACTTGTCCGGTTTGCGTCACGTTGAACAAGGAGATTTCGTCGCTGAGCCCCAGGAGCATCTTGGCGATCGGATGGACATCGAACGCCTGCAGCGTCAGTTCGCCGTTGTCGCCCTTGGCGAGCTTGATCTTGAAATAGTCCATCCCTTTGACGCCGACTTCGATGGTGTCCCCGGATTTCTTGAAACCCAGCCCGTACAAGGAGAACGACGCTCCGGAGCGGTCGCCTTCCATGCGCGTGAACTTCAGGGTGTAACCGCCGCCGGAGGTATCGAAGCCCAAGTTCATCACCGCGGTGAACGCCTCGTAGGCCGGCAAACCGCCTTTCGCGGGGATCCCGGGCAGATCGACCTTCGCCGCCACGCCTTCCGGCCCCGATTCGGTGATCTCCGCGGTCGCGCTCTTGGGGACGCTCGCGGACATGATCAGGTCGTAAACGGCCGAGGGGTGTTTGCTGATGATGTCTTCCACGCTGTTCGCCGGCTGCGCCGTCCCCGGCGATTTCCTGGCGGCTTCATCTATCTCTTCCTGCTTCTTGTCGGCGATCCCTTTCAACGTGCCGACTCTGTCCGGGGGCAGGATCTTGTCGAGGAGGTGCGTGATCAACACTTTGGCGCCGACTTTGTACGGAATGATCTGATCGCAGGGTACCGGCGGTTTGACTTTCCTGGCTTCGATTTCCGCATCGCTCATCACTTCGGGCAACGAGCCATGAATGCGCAGGCGATTGAGCGCATTGCTGATTTGATCGTACCCGGGCTTTTGTCCGCGTTTCTTTTCGTACGTCGCGGCCCAGGCGCGCAGTTTGCTTCGCGCTTTCGGACCGACCGGTTTTTTGGTGTCCGTGGCCAGGCGATCGAAGATCTCATCCAAGCTGGCGCCCGCGGAGACGGCTTGTGCGTCTTTTTCGTCGCGTTGCAGGCGCGGGCCGGCGGCGCGCTGCTGTTGCACATGCGTCAATTCGTGCGCGATCAAACGGCGGCCGCGTTCGGTTTCGGGACGATACGCGCCTTCGCCGAACACCACATGATGCCCGACGGTGTAGGCGGTCGCGTTCACCGCTTGCGCCGATTCGGCCGCACGTTGTCCGGTATGCACTTGTACCTGCGAAAAATCCTGTCCGAGCCGCGTTTCCATGAACGCTCGCGTGGTCGGATCGAGCGCACGCCCGGAGTCCGCGAGCGCTTCGCCGACGACCCCCGCATCGATCGCGGTCGAACCCGCGGAACGCTCGCCGCTTTGCGCGCTCGCAGGGGCTCTTTGCAAGGTATCGAGCGCGGGCGCGATCGCTGCGGAGCGTTCGCCGCGCGCGTTCGCGTCCGTTGCCGGCGCGCGCATCGCCTGGTCGGCGACGCGATCGGCCTCGCGCTCGTAGACATCGCCGGGCGCATGCATCGCCAGCCGCGACGGAATCGATTCGGCCGCGCTCGGCTGTACCGCGGCATCGACGGCATCGATGGCTTCGGCAGCGGCGGGCGTCGAGGATGGCGCCGCATCGGTGCGCGTCGAGGCCGCGTCGGCCAGCAACGAACGCTGCAACGCGCGATTGCCCATCGTGCGCTGCGCTTGCGGGATCGCAGTCTCGCCGCGCTCGTGCTGCGCGGTGTGCGCGCTCTCGGAGGTTTGGGATCGAACCGATGACCCTGCGGGCCGCTCCCGGGTGTGTGCGCGCATGGTGGACACTCCTGGTCGGCGATGGGGGTCGATCGTTTTCCGAATGGCGGGTCTGAACCCGCCCGTGCTTATTGCTTGAATTGCGATCCGAGCCCAACCGTGATCGACGTACAGGCGCCGGCCGCGTTCCAGACGAACCACGGATACGATTCGCTGCTGAGGCTGCGCGCCACCGCCATCAGCGCGGCATCGGTCGTGGTGCAACTGCGATACACTCCCGCGGCGTTCGTGGCGTAGCACACCGCATTGTCGGATTTCAGCGGGCATCCCAGCCTCTGCACGGTGTCAGCGGAACGCCGCGCGCCCACCAGAGTGCCGTAAGCCTGTTTGTTGGCATCGTCCAGCACCACTGGGAAATTGCCGTCGTACCCGGCCTGCGCGGCCGCCGCGGACAGCGACAGCCCGATCGCCAGCATCCACCCCATCCGTTTGCGTTTCATCGTTCGCCTCGTCGTTGCGTTCATCGCAGGCGGGGCGATGGGCCAGGCGACAAGCCACGGCGCGAACCCGCTCACGGTCGGCGCAGGGCGCCCGTCTGGATCAACGCATTCGAGCGCGCAGATCGGCCGCGCAAGGCGCTGGGTATCGCAGGGCGGGCAGAGTGCGGTTCGCTCTATGGGCGAAAACGGCGTTCCGCCGTTCGGTGGGCTTCGTCGCGCGGCGTTGAGAAGCGTCTTGCGAAAACTTCAGGGGATGGCTTCGACCGCGGCTTCCATCATCCGTGTCCTGCCGTCCTTGACCGGCCGGCAAGTGACTCGATATCGATCGCCGGAAGACAATGCGATATCGAAAGAAGGCGACGCGTACGCATCGACGCCGATGCTGCAACTGACGAGCACTCTGTAGCGCCCAGGCTGCAGGAACATCCGTTTGAACCGGTTTTGGCCGAAAGGTTCGTCCGTCCCGAAGACGCGCTTGCCGTTCGCGGCGTAGACCGCTTCTATCGCGGTATCCAGCGCAAGACTGTTCGCGGTTTCCAGATACGCCAAGCTTTCTTTCGGCTCGCCGGCCGTGTTGTAGTAAACCGGCGTGTAAGCGCAGCCGCTCAGAACGCATGCGATCGCCGCAACCGGCAACAGCGTCTTTTTCATTCGTCGTAAACCCCAGGCCATCACCATTCCCCCATCCAACCCCGTAGAGCGGGTTCAACCCGCCCTCTGCAACCCGCCTTCTGCGATCAGCGATCCGCCTTCCGCAGATCGCGCGCACCACACAAAGCCGCACATCCCAACGCTCAACGCAACTCGCGGCGCATCGCTTCGGTTCGGCGGGTTTCATCCGCCTTACGTTCTACGTCATGGGTATTTGCTTGCGTATTGCGTCAGCGTCGTTTGGATCAGCGTATCGATTGCCTGGGGAAGTCCGCCCGCCACGCCGCCCCCGACCGCATACCGGCCTTTGGGCGCCGAGTCTTGATTTTGCCATCCCAAAACAGTCCATCCCTTGTCGAGCAACGCCTTGATGTAATCCAGGTCGGCTTGCACGACTTGATCTTGCGTGCGCCCGCCGTAATCGCTGTAGGTCATCGTGGTGATGGGTGCGATTTCCAACTTGCGTTGCAGCGAAGCGTTTTGCCCTCCCAGCAACGATTCCATCTCGCGCATGACATCCGCTTGATTGGCTCCGGACGTTTTCGTGTTCCATCCACCGCCATCGTAGGCGGCGTGAATCGCCACTGTTTGGCCATAGTTGGCCGAATACGTGATGGCGACGCCGGGCGAACCCGCATCGATCCGCGCCTGCGCCTCGGCGACGATCGCTGCGGCCTGATGCGACGAGGCCGACTTGTTACCGTTCTGATCTATGTACGGAAGATAGAACGCGACGAACTGTCCCATTGCGATGACTCCTTTGTGATCGAACGGCTTGGCGAGACGGAACGGATGCGGCCGCGTCGAGCGGGTCTCGCGTCCGCCGCATGCCGAACCACGATACGCCTTCACGCCAGTCGATGCAGCGCCGTAGGGCGGGTGCCAACCCGCCTTCCGCGAATCGCGCGCACAGTACAAAGCCGCGCAGTTCGACGCTCAACGCAATTCGCGGAGTATCGCTTCGGTTCGGCAGGTTTCACCCGCCTTGCGCGGCTTAAAGTCCTTCACTCCGCCGGCCGTCGTTCCAACGCCTCTCCCAACACCGCCTCGTACAATTGCATGCGCAAACGCATGAACGCGCCATTCAAACCGATCAGATAGGTGATGACGATGAACAGCGCGGGAAGCGTCTGCCATAACGGAATATCCAACCCTTCGGACGTAAACGCTTTGATCTGTACGGCGGCCGCGATCAACAACGGCAAAATGCCGAAGCGTTCGAGCCCGCCGCCGAACAGCGAAAGCTTGGCCGCGACCCGATTTTGCGCCACTTGAACGAAGCGGAAATGCTGTTCCACCGTTTGTCGAGGGAATTTCGCCAGCCACGGCTGCAATCCGGAAAACGCGACGAAGTCGTGGTCGAGCTGCGCGGCATCGCCGCGCTTGCCTTGCCGAATCAGCAGCGCCAGTGTCCAAACGCTGCGAAGGAAACCCGGCAGGAAAAAAACGATCGACATCCACAGACCGACTCGCGCCATTGTGAGCATCCACATCTGCGGCGTCATCAGATGTACGAATAGCCCAGGCAAGAGGCCGACGATCATTCCGAGACCGCCGCCCACATCAAGCCAGTATTGCCAACGCGGGCGATTCAACATGCCGACAGGCCCATCCGGCATCGCATCGATGCGGCTTTCGAGTTCGGAGAAGGAAAAACGTTCGGTGTCCATACGCGTCATTCGGATGGTAGGTCGTCGAGATATCGTAGCAACGTAGGGTGGCGGCGAGCGCAGCGAACCCCACCATCGCACACCATCCGACACGACAACCCCCAACCCGCATCGCACACCCATCAACCAAAACGCAAAAG
>JADZBF010000447.1 GCA_020852215.1 Lysobacter sp.
GTCGCGCTATCCGATCGACACCTTAGCCGTGCGCAGTTTCCGGAATTTGAAATGGAGCACGATGCCCGATGCGCGCAAACCGATGCGTCCGATCACCGCAAGCATGACATCGACGCCGTTTTATCCCGATGCGATTTGGCGCGAACTGCGGCTGTCGTCGAAGACCCATTTGGACGTGCCGGTGGACACACCGCAGGGGCGTTTGCATTTCCTGGTCTCGCATCCCACGCCGCCGGTGTACGACGGCCCCGAAGACCGCAACGGTGCGCGCAACGCCGACGAACTGCGGCTATGGCGCGATTATCTCGACAACAAGACCGCCGACGCGGCATGGCTCTGCGACGATGCCGGCCGCTGCGGCGGTTTGCCGAAGGACGCGCGCTTCGCGATCGCGGGCGATCTGAACAACGCGCCGATCGACGGCGACGGCCAGCACGACGCGATTCGCGCGCTGATCGAACACCCGCGCACCCTGCGCATGCCCGCGCCGCGCAGCGCGGGCGCCGAAGCCGCCGCACTGCGCGACGGCGGCGCCAACCTGCGCCACACCGCGCCGCACGCCGAAGACACCGGCGATTTCGGCCCGCGCGTCGGCAATCTGCGTATCGATTATGTACTGCCCTCGCAAGGCTTCCGCGCCATCGACAGCGGCGTGTTCTGGCCCCTACCCACGCACCCGCTGCACGAAGCGACGAAAGCCACCGATCACCATTTGGTGTGGGTGGATGTGGTGGTGGAGTAGTCCAGCGACTGATGAAGAATCTCTCTCGTTAGAGTGGCCTATAAAGGTCGCTTTCACCGAGGATATGCTCAGAACCCGCCTCAGAATCAGCCGATGACTTTTTCAAACGTCACCCCGGCGAAGGCCGGGGTCTGGCTTTTGGAACTGGCGGAACCACGATATTGGTACACCTGCATATATTCGATTTCGAGATGGGTTCTAGTCTGCGATGGCCTGCGCGCGATCCCATCGCATCGAATACTCGCAGCGCGCGATCGAGAAATCGCAAAAAAACGTCCACATGGTGTCGTCGTCGCGATACGACCAAGCGGCATACCCATCGTCCGCATACTCTTTGACGGTCTCGTCCCAATCCACGAATCGCATCGGTGCTGCGCCCCACTTCAGTTTCGCCATCAACAATGGCGCCTCTTCCGGTGCGAACGAAAATTCGCCGAATGAAGTGTTCACATCGAGATTGTTCTCGGTGCGAATCCCGACCGTCGAAGGCGGCAAGATGTCGGGCAACCAGCCTTTGTCGAACAGGTTGTCGCGCCGCGCGTCGGCCAGCGTCGGGTATGTATGCTCCACGATGTCCGATGGCAACACGCCGCAAGCGCATACGAATGCCGCGAGCACGAACGGCAAGGCCATGCGCATGTTCATGGCTTCGCCGGCTCCGCGGTCTCACTGGAAGGAATCGCCTCCGACGGCGCGCTCGCCGGTTCGGCGGTCGGCCCGATCACCGGCAACGGCATCGGTTGTTTCGTGTACGTGTGCAGCCCGAAGCCGAACATCTCGTCGCTGTGCGTGGAGACCACCATCCGCACCATGGCGCTGGGCACCATCAACTCCAACGACAGCTCGCGCCCTTCCGGGTCGCGGCCCAGCAGGTTCATTTCGACGAAGGCGCCGCCGGTGTCGATGGAATGGCAGGCGATATGCGGGCCAGCGGGACCATCCTGCAGAAACGGACGCACCGCGTCGCCCAAGGCTTCGAGCGCTTGCGGGAAAAAGAACACGGCGTAACCGTTGCTATCGTTCATGACGCACCCCCGAGCGGACGGCGCAGTCTAACCCGACCGCGCTGCAGGAACGATGTGTGCCCTCTTGTAGGAGCGCCGGAAGGCGCGACCGAAATCTCCCGCGACTTCTGTCGCGCCTTCCGGCGCTCCTACAGGGCCGGCGCAATGACGATGCGGACGACGCCTCGCCTCACCGCAACTCGATCTTCAACGCCGCCGCGGCATCGCGCGCCTTGGCGCGGGCGTCGTCGATATCGGCACCCAGCGCCAGGGTCACGCCGACGCGGCGATGCCCTTCCACTTTTGGCTTGCCGAACAGACGCAGCGCGGTGTCCGGCGCGCGCAGCGCTTCGGCGACGCCCTCGAACGCCGGCACGCCGTGACCGTAGGCCAGCACGGCGCACGATGCCGACGGGCCTTGCGAACGAATCGCGGGAATCGGCAGCCCCAGAATCGCGCGCGCATGCAGCGCGAATTCGCTGAGATCCTGCGAGATCAACGTGACCAAGCCGGTGTCGTGCGGGCGCGGCGAGACTTCCGAGAACCACACCTCGTCGCCCTTCACGAACAACTCGACGCCGAACAACCCCCAGCCGTCGAGATCGCCGGCCAAGCTGTCGGTCACGGCCTGCGCGATCTCCTGCGCGCGCTGCAGCGCGCGCGGCGACATCGGCTGCGGCTGCCAACTTTCGCGGTAGTCGCCATCGCGCTGCAGATGGCCGATCGGCGCGCAGTAATCGGTGCCGCCGGTATGACGCACGGTCAGCAGCGTGATTTCGTAATCGAAATCGATGAAACCTTCGACGATGACCCGCCCGGCGCCGGCGCGACCGCCGGTTTGCGCGTATTCCCAGGCTTTGTCGATGTCCTCGGCGCTGCGCACGGTGCTTTGGCCTTTGCCCGACGAGGACATCACCGGCTTCACCACGCAGGGCATGCCGATCTGCGCGACCGCGGCGCGATAGTCCTCCTGCGTTTCGACGAAGCGATACGGCGAGGTCGGCAGAGCCAGCGTTTCCGCGGCGAGCCTGCGGATACCTTCGCGATCCATCGTCAGCCGCGCGGCGCGCGCGGTCGGCACGATGCGGGTATGCGTACCGCGTTGCGCGAATTCGATTTCCAGCGCCACCAGCGTGTCGGTATGGATGGCTTCGATCTCCGGCACGATCAAATGCGGCCGCTCGGAAGCGATGAGTTCGCGCAACGCCTGTCCGTCGAGCATGTTCAGCACATGGCTGCGGTGGGCGACTTGCATCGCCGGGGCGTCGGCATAACGGTCGGCGGCGATCACTTCGCAGCCCAGGCGCTGCAGTTCGATCGCCACCTCTTTGCCCAATTCGCCGGAGCCCAGCAGCAACACGCGCAGTGCGGACGAGGACAACGGGGTGCCGAATTCGAGCGGCGGGGACACGGTCATCGGCGGCGCCTCGGAGTTCGAGAAGAGGGCGCAATTCTACCGTTCGCCCAAGAGCCTGTTCAAAAATCGTCGTGAGCGAGGTGGATTTCGCGCCGAGCGCAGCGGGTTTTGAACAGGCCCCAACGCTGCGCGGGCTTCCGATGCGTCGTCGCTTCGTGCGATGCTGCGGCGCTATGCCGAACCGCCCACCTCATTTTCGTCATCGCGCGATCGGCGGCTTCTCGCTCGCCTGCGCGCTCGCTGCGTTCGCGCTTGCCCCCGCCGCCACATCCGCCGAAACGGCAGCGCGCATCGCCTTCACGGTGCAGGACGCGACCTTGGACGAAATCAGCGGCCTCGCCGTATCTGCACGGCATCGCAACGCATTGTGGGTGCTGGAAGACAGCGGCAAGGCGGCCGCGTTGACCGCGATCGGCAAACGCGGCGAACGCATCGCAACCTACACGATCGAAGGCGAAACCAACGTCGACTGGGAAGACCTTTCGAGCTTCGTCGTCGACGGCAAGCCGCATCTGCTGATCGCCGATGTCGGCGACAACGATGCCATACGCGAACAGGTGCGCCTGATCGCGGTGGCCGAACCGTCGTCGCTGCGCGACGGCACGCTGCGTCCGGTGTGGTCCATCGAATTCGCATGGCCCGGCGGCGCGCGCGATTGCGAAGCGATCGCCGTCGATAGCCGCAGAGGCGAGATTCTGTTGATCTCCAAGCGCCATCGGCCTCCCGAGTTGTTCGTGCTGTCTCTGAACGCCGAGGAAGGCGCTCCGCGCACTGCGCGACGGCTGGCGTCGTTGGCCGGCATCCGGGTGTTGGACGACGCGACCGTTCGAGCGAACCCCAAAGCGATCTATCGCCATCAAGTCACCGGAGCCAGCCTGACGCCTGATGGCCGACGGCTGGCGGTGCTGACCTATTCGAACATTCTGCTGTACGAGCGGCGGCGCAACGAAGGCTGGGCGGAGGCCATCGCACGCAAACCTCGAACCCTCGCCCTGCCGCCGCTGCGTCAGGCCGAAGCCATCGCCTGGACCCGCAATGCCCAGGCGCTTCTGGTCACGTCCGAGGACGCGCCGGCTCCGGTCTACCGTGTCGCCGTGCCCGCGCCCAAGTAGAAATCGAAGAAAATCAATGCGTTATCCGAAACCCGGCTCCGCGCCGGGTTTCTCTTTGACGCTTTCGGCGGGCATCGACCGTTCGTCCGGCGGCGCTTGCATAGGTTGATATCATTTTGATATCTTTTTTTCGAACCCTCTCACCGAGTCGCCGTCATGAAAGAAAACCAATACCGCTCCCTGTCCGGCATTCCGATGCTCTTGTTGTTTCTGGCAGCGATGGCGGCAGGGCTCTATCTCGTCATGGGCGGCGCCGCCGGCAGTTCGCTGATCACCCTGATCGTCGGTTGCGTCGTCATCACCCTGGGGGGATTCGGCATGGCCGGCCTGTACATGGTCGAACCCAACCAAGCCGCCGTGCTGAACCTCTTCGGCAAGTATGTCGGCACCGTGAAGGACGGCGGTCTGCGCTGGAACAGCCCCTTCTACGCCAAGAAGAAAGTCTCGCTGCGCGTGCGCAACTTCGAGAGCAGCAAGCTCAAGGTCAACGAACTGGACGGCAGCCCGATCGAAATCGCGGCGGTGATCGTCTGGCAAGTGGTGGACAGCGCCGAAGCGGTCTACAACGTCGACGATTACGAGAGCTTCGTGCACATCCAGTCGGAATCGGCGGTACGCACGATGGCCACCAGCTATCCGTACGACCAGCACGAGGACGGCCAGCTCGCGTTGCGCAGCCACGCCGCCGAAGTGTCGAAGCACCTCATGGAAGAACTGCAGGACCGCCTGGCCGACGCCGGCGTGAAAGTGCTGGACGCGCGCATCAGTCACTTGGCCTACGCGCCGGAAATCGCGCAAGCGATGCTGCAACGCCAACAGGCCAACGCGATCATCGCCGCACGTACGCGCATCGTCGCCGGTGCGGTGGGCATGGTCGAAATGGCCCTGGCCGAACTGCAGAAGAACGGCGTGGTGCATCTGGACGAAGAGCGCAAAGCGCAAATGGTCAGCAATCTGTTGGTCGTGCTGTGCGGCGAACGCTCGACCCAGCCTGTCGTCAACGCCGGCTCGTTGTACTGATCGCGGGCCGCGCAAGTGTCCGAGAAAAAAGCCTATCCGCTGCGCATCAACGCCGAGATTCTCTCGGCGGCGCAGCGCTGGGCCGACGACGAACTGCGTAGTCTCAACGCGCAAATCGAGTACGTGCTGCGCGATGCGCTGCGCAAAGCCGGGCGGCTGCCGAACGCATCCTCGCCCTCACCGGATCCCTCGGACGACGCGCCGTAACGCGCCGAGTCCCTTCTTCGCGAGAGTCCCGATGTTGCATATCGTCCACATGATCGAACGCCGCCGCGGCGCGCATCGGCCTGAAGTCCGCACGCGCCTGCTCGTCGCCTCCGCCATCGCCCTGGCCATCGGCCTTGCGCTGGCGGGGTCTCGAATCGCATGGGCCGACGAAGCGCCGCCACTTGCGCAGCCTGTGGCCGAAGCGCCTGCGGTAGAAGCAGCCGCTGTCGAAGCGCCTGTCGCTGCGAACCAAGCTGCCGCAAGCGAAGCCACGGAGAGCGAACCCGCCGACAGCGGCGCCTTCGATGCGACGGCCGAAGCCCTGCGCGTTCTCGATCGATTGGACACGGGCGATTTCGCCGCCGTGCACGCGCAATTCGACGCGACGATGTCCGCCGCGGTCGGGGTCGAACAACTGCGTCAAGCCTGGGCGACGCTGCCGACGCAGTTCGGCGCGAGCAAAGGCCGCGGCGAACCCCGCGAACGCACCGAGAAAAACATCCGCGTGGTGCGCATTCCCCTGCACATGGAGCGCGGCGAATTGATGGCGATCGTCGGTTTCGACGAAGACCAGAAAATCGCAGGCTTCGGCGTGCGTCCCGCACCGAGCGACGCGTCGAACGCCTCCGCTGCGTCGTCCTCGGCCACCCCGCCGGCAGGCTACGTCGCGCCGCCGCTGCCCGAGGGCGCTGCCTACACCGAGCGCGATGTCGTCGTCGGCGAGGCCGCGACCGGCTTGGGCGCCACGCTCGCGCTGCCGAACGGTAAAGGCCCCTTCCCCGTCGTGGTGCTGGTGCACGGCTCCGGTCCGCAGGACCGCGACGAGACGACCGGACCGAATCGTCCCTTCCTCGACATCGCCCGCGGCCTCGCCGAGCGCGGCGTGGCGACGCTGCGCTACGACAAACGCAGCAAGGCACGACCGCAGGATTACGCGAACGGCGTCGATGTCGACACCGAAACCACCGACGATGCGGTGCTGGCGATCGCCGCGTTGCGCAAGGAGGCGAAGATCGACGCCAAGCGCGTCTTCGTGCTGGGTCACAGTCAAGGCGGCATGCTGGCGCCGCGCATCGCGAAACGCAGCGGCGAACAAGGCGCCGATGTCGCCGGTCTGGTGCTGCTGGCCGCGCCGTCGCGCTCGTTGCTGGACATCCTGATCGAGCAAACGCGCCGCATGGCGGTGTTGGACGACGGCAAGACCAGTCCCGAAGAATCCGCGGCGATCGCGGATATCAGTCGTCGCGTCGCCGCGGTGCGTCGCGGTGGCGAAATCGGTCCGCAAGAGTCGCCGGGCGGGATTCCGGTCGGTTATTGGCGCAGCATGGAAGCAGTCGACCCGGTGGGCGAAGCGCGCGCGCTGACGCAGCCGTTGCTGATTCTGCAGGGCGCCGCCGATATCCAGGTGGTCGACGGCGATTGGCAGGGTTGGAAGGCCGGTTTCCACGATTCGCCGCGCGCGACGTTCAAGCTGTACGAGAATCTGAATCACTTGGCGATCCCCAGCACCACCGGCACGCTGGCCGAGTACCAAACGCCCGGGCATGTCGATGCGGCCTTGATCGACGATGTCGCCGCGTGGATCGCCGCGTCGGTGCCCGCGAAACCCGCACCGAAGCCTGCCGCCAAGCGGACTGCAAAACCGGCCGCCAAGCCGGCTTCGGCCCCCAAAAAGTGAACGAACGAATTTGGCCGGCTGTTGAAAACAGCACGTCAGCGCCGCTGAGAACGGCCGCAGCGACCGCGCAAGCGATCGTTTCGTCGAGCGCATTCGGCGATGCCGGGCTCACGTCGTGAAAAACGCAGTGAGCCTGCGCTTTTCGACAACCTCTCAGGAGTAGCACCATGTCCCGCGAATTTCGCACCGTTGCGCCGAATCTACAGCGCGCTTGGCTGCTGCCCGGCATTTTGCTGCTGGTCGCGACCATCGCCGGCATCGCGCAGTGGCGCCACGATCCGAATGCGGCGAAAGGCTTGCTCGGTATCGCGATCATCGCGCTCGGCATCGGCTGGAGCCTTCGGCGCTGCAGCGTGGCGATCGACGACGGCCATCTGGTGGTGAAGGCCGGCCTGTTTCGTACGAAGCGCCGGACCGCCGATTTCGATCTCAAGGCCGCGCGCATCGTGAACCTGAAAGACGCGCCGACGTTGAAACCCGGATTGAAACTCTTCGGACTGTGGCTGATGGGTTATGCCGGCGGGTATTTCTGGCTGCGCGACCGTTCGATCGCCTTCGTGCTGCTGACCGACGCCAACCGCGTGCTGGTGTTGCCCGATCGCAAGGGCCGCAAACTGCTGCTGAGCATGGAGCAGCCGCAAGCGCTGTTGGACGCGCTGCAAGCCGTAGCGCCGGGGCGCGCGCGACGCTAATCTGTCCGCATGCGTCCGGCGCCCGATGCCCTGCTCAATACTCCGCTGATCGAAGCCTGGCCCGCGCGCCTGCTGCGCGCGCGGAGCAATCGCGATGCGCGCCGGATCGCGCAATCGCGCTGGGTGTTGCGGCGCAAGCACGACGGTCGTTATCTCGCCGCCGATACGCCGGGCGGTTGGGTCGCACTCGCGCACGATGGCTTGCGCGAACCCGGCCTCGCCGCCGCGATCGCCGCAACGGCCCACCCCGTACCGTCGTTCGGTATGCGCGCGCCCGCCGCGCTCCCCTTGCATCGTTTGCGCGACCGTCTCGACGCCCTGGGTCTCGATGCCGAGGCCTACGCCGAGCGCAGCGGGCTGTCGTTGGTCGCGGAACCGGCGTGGCTCGCCTCGGCCGGCCTGGATCGCTATCGGCGACCGCTGTGGCTGCATCCGAGCGCCGCGCGCGGTTGGTCGCGATTGCGCGCCGCCGCCTACGCCGACGGCATCGTGCTGGACGCGATTTCCGGCTATCGCAGTCACGATTATCAATTGGGCATCTTCGCGCGCAAACGTGCGCGCGGGCAGCGCGTGGAAGACATTCTCACCGTGAACGCCGCGCCCGGTTACAGCGAACATCACAGCGGTTTGGCGCTGGACATCGGTACGCCGGGCGAACCGCCCGCGGAAGAGTCCTTCGAGCGCACCGACGCATTCGCTTGGCTGCGCGCGCACGCGCATACGTACGGCGCAACGATGAGCTACCCCCGCGACAATCCGCACGGCATCGTCTACGAGCCGTGGCATTGGCGCTTCTCCGCTTCAGGACGCCTCGCATGACGCCTCGCCATCTGGCTTTCGCCGCCCGCATCTTCGCCGCCGCAACGCTCGCGGCCGTCTCGATCGCGTCGGCGGCGCCACCCGATACCGCCGCAACCGACGCTTGGCGCGATGCGCAGGGCGAACGAGCGCAAGAAACGCCCAGCATGAAATCGAACAAGGGCTTCTCGGCGATGATCCATCTGGCGACGAAAGCCGAGGCCGAGCGTTTCCTGCGCGAGTGGAACAGCACCGCCGCCGCGCATGCGCCATCGCTGAGAGCGGCCGACGGCGCCGCGCGCGGCGAATCGATCGTACTGCTGATTCTTTACGCAGGCTGCAGCATGCAAGCGGAAGGCCCGGCGCCCTGCACCGCCACGGCCGATTTGAAAATCACGGACCCGCAGGGAAAGACCTTGATGCAACAGTCCGATATCGCCTTGGCACGCGATCTCCCGGCGTATCCGCGCATCGTGCAGCTTTCGTCGCTCAGTCTGCAAACCGATTTCGATGCGACCGATCCGATCGGTGTCTACCGCTACGATGTGGTGCTGCATAACCCTGAGCGCAACGCCACGCTCGCCTTGACCGAAACGCTCGCCTTGTCCGAAAAGCCGGCGAGCGCTGACGTGCCGGCGTCGACCACGATGCCGACCAAGGCGCCTGCGTCCGCGAAGACGCCATCATCGCCCTGACCGTCGCGGCGGCATGACCAACAGCGCAGCGAGCGGCACCACCAGGGCGCGCGTCAGCATCGGCGACGCCTGGCGCGGCGGCCGCAATAATTTCAATCTCATTCGCTTGTTCGCCGCATGGTTGGTGATCTACAGCCATGCTTGGGCGATCACCGGTATCGACGGCAGCGATCTTGTCGGGCGCATGACCATCACCAAATCCGCGGGCGCGTTCGCGGTCGATGTCTTCTTCGTCATCAGCGGATTTCTGGTCGCGGCGAGTCTCGAACGCCGCACTTGGCGCGCGTTCCTGGTCGCGCGCGCCTTGCGCATCTATCCGGCGCTGGTCGTCTGCGTCTTGGCGACCGTGTTCGTGCTCGGCCCGGCGTCGACGACCGCCGCGGACTATTGGCGCGATGCGACGACGTGGCGTTATCTGTGGGCGAACGCGACGCTGTGGCGCGCCGAATTCTGGTTGCCCGGCGTGTTCGAGACGCTTCCGCGCACCGCGGTCAACGGTTCGTTGTGGACGCTGCCGATCGAAGGGCGTTTGTATCTCGCGCTGTTGGTCGCGGGCGCTGTGGGCATGCTGCGGCCGATGCGCTACCTGCCCGCATGGGCGCTCGCGATCGCCGGCGCCTGCGGGTTCGCGCTCTGGCGCGCGCCGTTGCCGGAACATCTGGCGTATTTGATCTGGGTGACGAGTTTCTTCATCACAGGCACGCTGGTGTGGGTCTGGCGCGAACGCATTCGCCTGTCGTGGCCGCTGCTGATCGGTCTGTTGCTCCTCGCCGCTCTCGCTCGCGGCACGCGCGCCTTCGAGCCGGCGTATTTCGCGCTGGTCGCTTACGGCACGTTCTGGCTGGGCTTGGCAGTGCGCTTGCCGCGCATCGAACGCAACGATTTGTCGTACGGCGTGTATCTGTACGGCTGGCCGATGCAACAACTGGCGTTGCTGGCCGGCGCGACGACGGTCACGTCGAATATCATCGCGGCGAGCGTCGCGACCTTCGCCTGCGCGGCGCTGTCGTGGTTCTGCATCGAACGCCCCGCGCTGCGTTGGAAAGCCCGAGCGACCGCAGCGGCGTCGGCGGCATCGAACGCGCCCGCCATCGACGCATCCGCGGCGACGATCGAAACGACAGCATCCACGACCTCGCAGCACGCGCGCGGAGGCGCAGGCGAATGAGCGATTCGCGCATCGATTCCGGTCGCCGCCGCTTCAATCGCGGCTTGCTCGCCGCGCCCATCGCCGGCGCGTTGAGCGCCTGCGGCGACGCAACGCAGCGCATCGAGGACGTGACCCGGCTCGAATGGACCGATGTCGCCGAGGTCGCCCACCCCACAACGACCGAAGCCGTGAGCGATCTGCTGCGTCGCGGCGCCGCGCCGGTTTCGATCGGCGGCGGGCGCTTCAGCATGGGCGGCCAGATCGCGTGGCCCGACTCGCTGCATCTGGACATGCGCGCGATGCGCCGGCTGCTGGAACTCGATGTGGCCAACCGGCGCGTGCGCGTGCAGGCCGGCATGCGCTGGCGCGATCTGCAGGCACTCATCGACCCGCACGATCTATCGGTCGCGATCATGCAGAGCTACAGCAATTTCACCGTCGGTGGCTCGCTGTCGGTGAATTGCCACGGCCGTTACGTCGGTCGCGGCCCGCTGATCAACAGCGTGCGCGCGCTGCGCTTGGTCACGTCGGAGGGCGAAACGCTCGAACTGGATCGCGACACCAACGCGGATTTGTTTCGCGCGGTGTGCGGCGGCTACGGCGGGCTCGGGGTCGTGACCGAAGTCGAACTCGATCTGGAAGCGAACGCGCGCATCGTCCGCGCTGCCGAGTACGTGCCGCTCGACGAATATCCCGTCTGGTTCCGCGAACGCGTGCGCGACGATGCCGACGCGGTGCTGCACAACGCGGACCTGCTGCCGCCGCATTTCGGCCGACCGCTGGCGATCACCTGGCGCCGCACCGACGCGCCGGTCACGCTGGCGGAGCGGTTGATTCCCGAAGACCGTCGCTACAGCCGCGATCAGAGCTTGATTTGGGCGGCGTCGGAATTGCCGATCGGCGAAGAGGTGCGCGACCGCAAACTCACGCGACGGCAACTCACCGAGCATCCGGTGGTGTGGCGCAATCGCGAAGCCAGCCTCGATGCCGATGCGTTGGAGCCGCGCACACGCGCGTTCTCGACGTATTTGCTGCAGGAATACTTCATCCCCGTGGCGCAGTTCCGCGATTTCGTCGCGGCGATGCGCAAGATTCTGATCGATGCGCAGGTCAATGCGCTGAACGTGTCGATCCGGCATTCGTCCGCCGATCGCACCA
>JADZBF010000448.1 GCA_020852215.1 Lysobacter sp.
TAGCTGCCGGTGTCGACGTCAATGGAGAACGTGGAGACAGGTTCTTCGCCGACGCGACGGATCGGATTGTCGTCGCGCTCGGCGTAATTCTCGGTGTTGACGACATCCGGCATCGGCTGCGGTTCGTAGGCCATGGACATGACCGGCGCCGGGGGCGGCGGAGGCGGCGGCGAGGCCAGATAGCCTTCGTTGCGATTCGCCGAGACGCGGCTGCCGCTCACGCGCAAGTCGTCGGTCAGCTCGCGCTTCGGCGCGGATTTGTCGCGTCGGTCGCTTTTACGCTCCTGCGCGACCGCGGTGGTCGCGGCGCCGGTGGGTTGGGCCGTCGCGGACGTTTCGGCCGGTTTGGCGGATTTGACGGCTTCGGCGCGGTCGTAGGCGCCGCCGACGCGGTCGGTTTCTTCATCGGCGGCGGTTTGGCGGGTATCGGTACTGCGGCAGGCGGTGAGCGCGAGCGCGCATAAGAGGGCGGCGGCGAGGGCGTTGCGTTGCATGAACAGGCTCCTGAGCGGATGCGGATGGCGTTGGCGGGTATGCAAACGCCCCATGCCCGGGAGTGGGGTTGATGCGTCGCGACGGTTCTGTCCCGACGCCGATGCCTGCGATCGCGACCGCATGGTGCGAATTCCGAAACGCGCGCTGTCTTCGCGCGTTGTGCGCGGGATTTCATCCGTGCGATGCAATGTGAAGCGAGGCGTGTAGAGAAACGAGCTCCGTGCGCGACACGGCGAAGGCAGCGGAGCCGCGCTTCAGTCCTGCGATTCCACGCGCAGCGGCAAGACGCCGTCCGGCAGCCGCGCGGCGAGCCGTTCGCCGGGGCGGGCATCGTGGACGCTGCGGACGATGCGGCCGTCGTCGCGTTGCAGGATGGCGTAGCCGCGGGCGACGGTGGCGAGCGGGCTCACCGCTTCCAGCGAACGCGCGAGCCCCTGCAGGCGCAGCGCCTGGCGTTGCAGCGCGCGCGCGACTGCGGCTTGCGGGCGCGGGCCGAGACGCTGCAAACGATCGCGCAAACGTTCGAGGCGGCGCTGCGGATGCAGGCCGCGCAGCATCGCCGCCTCGCGCTGCAGTCGGGCGCGACGCTGTTGATGCTGCAGCGTCCACGCGGCATCGAGCCGGCGTTTGATGTGCTCTTGCCGTCGCTGTAGCGCATCCAGACGCGCCTGCGGCCGTTGCGCGTTCAAGCGTAGGGCCGCGCGATCGGCGCGTTGGATCGCGTTGCGCAACGCGCGTTCCTGGGCAGAGGCCAAGCGACGTTGCAGCGCGCGCAATCGCGCCTGCACATCGGCGCGATCGGGCGCCAGCAATTCGGCGGCGACCGAGGGCGTTGGCGCGCGCAGATCGGCAGCGAAGTCGGCGAGGCTGAAGTCGGTTTCGTGCCCCACCGCCGAGACCACCGGCACCGGCGACGCGGCGATGGCGCGCGCCAGCGTTTCGTCGTTGAAGGCCCAGAGATCTTCGAGCGAACCGCCGCCGCGCGCGATCAGCAACACGTCGTAGCGGCCGCTGCGCGCGGCCGATTGCAGCATGCGCACAATCTGCGCCGCCGCGCCGTCGCCCTGCACCGGCACCGGCAGCACGTCGGCTTCGATCAGCGGAAAACGACGACGCAGTACGCTCAGCACATCGCGCACCGCCGCGCCGCTGGGCGAGGTGAGAATGCCGATGCGTTGCGGGAACGTCGGCAGCGAACGCTTGCGCGCGGCGTCGAACAGCCCTTCGGCCTGCAGTTTGGCCTTGAGCTGCTCGAACGCGCGTTGCAGCGCGCCTTCGCCGGCTTCCTCCAGCGTGTCGAGGATGAGTTGGTAATCGCCGCGCGCTTCGTACAGCGTCAGCCGCCCGCGTGCGAGGACGCGCAGGCCGTCGCGCGGCGCGAATTTCAGCCACTGGCTTTTCGGTTTGAACAACGCGCAACGCACCTGCGCGCGTTCGTCTTTCAGGGTGAAGTACAGATGCCCGGACGCCGGGCGCGAGACGTTGCCCAACTCGCCTTCCACCCAGATCAGCGGGAAGGTGTCTTCCAGCAGATTGCGGGCGAGCGTGTTGAGCTGGCTGGGCGTGTACGCCTTGCGGTCGTCGAGAGCGGGCGGATCGAGCATCCGTCACAGGATACGCAAGACGGTCTTGCCGCATAGCCCCCTTGTAGAGCGGAGCGCAGCTCCGCTGAAGCGTTCTCGGTAACGCCAAAGCGGAGCTTCGCTCCGCTCTACGCAAGAGGTGGAGAGGTTCAGCGGAGCTTCGCTCCGCTCTACGTGCGGGCAGGGCGCGGGTAGAATGCGCGGCATGTCCGTTCAGATTCCGCCCTGCCGCGACGATGCGGCGCCCGTCTTCGGCTCCGCGCCGCGCCGTTCCACTCGTCAGGTCCGCATCGGCAAGGTCGCCGTGGGCGGCGATGCGCCGGTGGTGGTGCAGTCGATGACCAACACCGATACCGCCGACGTGAGCGCGACTGCGAAACAGGTCGCCGAGCTCTGGCGCGCCGGCTCGGAACTGGTGCGAGTGACGGTGAATAACCCCGAATCCGCCGCCGCTGTGCCGCGCATCGTCGACAAACTGGCGATGATGGGCGTGGAGGTGCCGATCATCGGCGACTTCCACTACAACGGGCACCAACTGCTCGCCGCCGAGCCGGCTTGTGCGGAGTTGTTGGCCAAATACCGCATCAATCCCGGCAACGTCGGCTTCGGCGCGAGGAAGGACACCCAGTTCGCGGCGATCATCGAGGTCGCGCTGCGCAACGACAAGCCCGTGCGCATCGGCGCCAACTGGGGCTCGCTCGACCAGGCCATGCTCGCCGCGCTCATGGACGA
>JADZBF010000449.1 GCA_020852215.1 Lysobacter sp.
TACGTGCTCAGCGCGCTCGGTATCGAACGCTTGAAGTGACGCGCGACGCGATGCCCGCTTCCTCCCCCCAATGCGACGGCGCAGGCGCGCCGAGGAGTTTTCCATGAATCTCGACCGTGCTGTGATGGCGTTCGCCGGAACGATGATCTTCGTCAGTCTCGCCCTGACTCACTTCGTTTCGCCGTGGTGGTGGTTGTTCACGGCGTTCATCGGCCTCAATCTGTTGCAAGCCAGCGTCACCGGCTTCTGCCCGGCGGCGATCGTTTTCAAGAAATTGGGAGTTTCCAGCGGATGCGCGTTCAAGTGAGTCGAGCTCATGTGAGTCATGCTCAAGCGAGCCAGGCCGTTCCTAAGCGGACCGTGCTGCGATGGGTCGCGGCGTCGAGCGTCGGGTTGCTGCTCGCCGCGTGCGGCGGCGACGAAAAAACCGCCGCACTCGCGCCGTTACCCGCGCTCGAAACGACGGTGGTGTCGGCGAACGCCGCGGGGTCCGCGCGGCGTTGGGACGGCACGGTGGAAGCGGTGCGCGAAGCGGCGTTGTCGGCGCAAACCAGCGGCCGGATCGCATCGGTGGCTGTGGACGTGAACGATCGCGTCGCCGCCGGGCAGGTGCTGCTGCGTTTGAGCGTGGTCGAACAACAGGCCGGCGTCGATGCCGCGCGCGCGCAATTGCGTGCGACCGAAGCGTCCGCGGCCGAGGCCGAGCGTCAATACCAGCGTTTCGCCTCGCTCGCGAAGGACAAATACGTCTCCAGCGCGCAGGTCGATCAAGCCCGCGCCGCGCGCGATGCCGCATTCGCCGCACGCGACGCCGCGCGCGCCCAATTGGCGGCAGCGGGGCAGGGCGCCGATTACACCGTCGTGCGCGCGCCGTACGCGGGCGTGGTCGCCGCGCGTCATGTCGAACCGGGCGAGAGCGTCGCGCCGGGTCAAGCGCTGATGACCGTTTACGCGCCGGACGATTTGCGGATCGAAGTGAGTTTGCCGCAGTCCGATGCGGACGCGGTGCGCGCCGCGCCCAGCGCGCGCGTGCGTTTCGACGACGGTCGCAGCGTGGATGCGCGCCAGGTCGTGGTGTATCCCAGCGCCGATCCGGTCAGTCACAGTGTCGTGGTGCGCGTGTTGTTGCCAGTGATGGATTCGCCCGTCGCGCCGGGCACCACCGCCGACGTGACCTTCGCCGTCGCCGCGAGCGAGCGCACGCTGCGCATCCCGCAAAGCGCGATTCTGCGTCGCGGCGAATTGACCGGCACTTACGTACTGAAAGACGGCCGCTTGTTCCTGCGTCAATTGCGGCTCGGCGAACGCGAAGGCGAGACGATCGAAGTGTTGTCGGGCCTGAAACCCGGCGACGCCGTCGTGCGCGATCCGTTGGCGGCGACCGCGGCGTTGGCCGCGCAGCGTCGCGCGGGCGGTGCGCAAGGCAGTGCGCAAGGCAGTGCGCAAGGCGACCGGCATGACTGAGCGCAACGCGCCCGCGCTCGGGCTATCCGGGCGTCTCGCCAAAACCTTTCAGGCGAACCCGCTGACGCCGATTTTGGCGTTGATGGGCTTGCTGCTGGGCCTCGTCGCGGTGGCGATCACGCCGCGCGAAGAAGAGCCGCAGATCGACGTGACGATGGCGAACGTGTTCGTGCCGTTCCCCGGCGCGTCCGCGCGCGACGTCGAACAAGTGGTGAGCTATCCGCTGGAACAAAAACTCGCCGAGATCGAAGGCGTCAAGCACGTGTATTCGATCAGCCGTCCCGGCATGGCGGTGTTGACGGTCGAATACACCGTCGGCGTCGAGCGCCAGCCGGCGATCGTGCGTCTGTACAACCAGGTGTTCTCCAACGCCGATTGGATGCCGCAGAACGCGGGCATCGGCCAGCCGTTGATCAAGCCCAAGGGCATCGACGACGTGCCGGTGATGGCGTTGACGCTGTGGTCGGAGGAAGCGGACGCCGAGCAACTCGCGGCGGTCGCGCGTTCGCTGGAAACCGAACTGAAGCGCGTGCCCGGCACTCGCGACGTCTACACCATCGGCGCGCCCGATCGCGTGGTCGCGGTGACGCTCGATCCCGCGCGTCTCGCCGCGTTCGGTTTGTCGGTGGGCGAGGTCGCGCAATCGCTGCAGGCCGCGAACGTGGTGCGCCATCTGGGCGAGCGCGTCGGCGGCGACGCGACCGGCCAATCGCGCGCCACACCGATCAGCGCCGGCCGTTTCCTGGCCGACCGCGACGATGTGGCGAACCTGATTCTCGGCGTGCATGCCGGCAAGCCGGTGAAATTGGTCGACGTGGCCGATGTGCGCGCGGGCGGTGATGTGCCGTCGAACTACGTGTGGCATACCGCGCCGGCATCGCGCGGCGGCCCCGCGACGGGAACCGCGCCGGCCGTCACCATCGCGATCGCGAAAAAACCCGGCAGCAACGCCGCCGATATCACGACCGCGATCTCCGAGCGCGTGGAAGCGCTGCGCGGGCAGGCGATTCCGGACGGCATCCACGTCGAAACCACGCGCGATTACGGCCAGACCGCCAGCGACAAGGCGCAAAAGCTGATCCAAAAGCTGATGTTCGCGACGCTGTCGGTGGTGCTGTTGGTGCTGTTCACGCTGGGTCGACGCGAAGCGCTGGTGGTCGGCACCGCGGTGGTGCTCACACTCGCGGCGACGCTGTTCGCGTCGTGGGCGATGGGCTTCACGCTCAATCGCGTGTCGTTGTTCGCCTTGATTTTCTCGATCGGCATTCTGGTGGACGACGCGATCGTCGTGGTCGAAAACATCCATCGCCATATGGCGCGAGGCGGCAAGACCTTGCTCGAAGCGATTCCGCCTGCCGTGGACGAAGTGGGCGGTCCGACGATTCTCGCCACCTTCACCGTGATTGCAGCGCTGTTGCCGATGGCCTTCGTCAGCGGCTTGATGGGGCCGTACATGCGGCCGATTCCGATCAACGCGTCCGCCGGCATGGTGCTGTCGCTGGCGATCGCCTTGGTGGTCACGCCGTGGCTGTCGTACAAATTGCTGAAGCCGCATGCGCACGCGAAAGACGATGCGCATGGCGGTTCTGCGCCGAAGCCAGAAACGAAGACCGAGGCGAGCGGACAAAGCGAAGCCGCGACCCAGGGCGAAGCGAAGGTTGAGGCCGCAGCGAACGCGCACAATGCGCCCGCCGAAACGCGCTTGCATCGTTGGTTCTCGCGCGCGATGCGGCCGTTTCTCTCCGGCCCGCAGGCGCCGAAGCGTCGTCTGTGGTTGTTCGCGGGCATGATCGCCGCGGTGGCGCTGTCGGCCAGTCTGGCGGTGTTCCAACTCGTCGTGCTGAAGATGCTGCCGTTCGACAACAAGTCGGAAATTCAAGTCGTCGTCGATCTGCCGGAAGGCGCTACGCTGGAAACCACCGACGCGCTGCTGGGCGAATTGGCGTCGAAAGTGTCGGAATTTCCGGAAGTGTTGAAGGTCCAGGGCTACGCCGGCACATCCGCGCCGATCAATTTCAACGGTTTGGTGCGGCAGTACTTTTTGCGCAGCGGCGCCAACGTCGGCGACTTGCAGGTGAATCTGGTCGACAAGCACGAGCGCGACCGCAAAAGCCACGACATCGCGCGCGCGATGCGGCCGAGTCTCGACGCATTGGGCCGTCGCTACGGCGCCTCGGTGAAAGTGGTGGAAGTGCCGCCCGGCCCGCCGGTGTTGTCGCCGCTGGTCGCGGAAGTCTACGGGCCGGACTACGCCCGCAGCCGCGAGATCGCGCGCGCGCTCGAAGCGCGGATGCGCAAGACCGAAGGCCTCGTCGATATCGACACCACGGTCGAAGCCGACAGCCCGCGCGAAGTGCTGGTCGTCGATCGCGATCGCGCGACGCGCCTCGGCGTGGATCAAGCGACCATCGCGAATACCCTGGCCGCGGCCGTCGGCGGTTACGACGCCACGTATGTGCAGGATGGCGTCTCGCGTCGCCCGAAACCCGTGCGTCTGCGTACGCCGGTCGCCTCGCAAGCCAGCCTCGAGCGTTTGCTCGCGTTGTCGGTGAAAAGCGCGCAAGGCCGCAACGTGGCGCTGTCGGAAGTGGTGAAGCTGGAACGCGCGTCGTGGGACGGCGCGATCCATCACAAGGACCTGCTGCCCGTCGTGTACGTGATGGCCGACGAAGCCGGCGAACTCGACAGCCCGCTGTACGGCATGTTCGATGTGGTCGGGCAGGTCCGCGACGGCGCTCTCGATCCGAAACTCACCAACGGCGGCGCGCTCGATCAATTCTTCATCCGCCAACCCACGCACACCGACGGTTTCGCGATCAAATGGGACGGCGAGTGGCAGATCACCTACGAAACCTTTCGCGACATGGGCATCGCCTATGCCGCGGGTCTCGTGCTGATCTATCTGCTGATCGTGGCGCAGTTCCGCAGTTATCTGGTGCCGCTGATCATCATGGCGCCGATTCCGATGACCGTGATCGGCGTGATGCCCGGTCACGCATTGCTCGGCGCGCAGTTCACCGCCACCTCGATGATCGGCATGATCGCGTTGGCCGGCATCATCGTGCGCAACTCGATTCTGTTGGTGGATTTCATCAATCAAGCGGTCGCGGAAGGACGTTCGCATGAGGACGCGGTGATCGAAGCCTGCGCCGTGCGCGCGCAACCGATCGCGTTGACTGCGGCGGCGGCGATGTTGGGCGCGTTCTTCATTCTCGACGACCCGATCTTCAACGGCTTGGCGGTGTCGCTGATCTTCGGCATCCTGGTCAGCACCGTGTTGACCCTGGTCGTGATCCCGCTGTTGTACGAGATCTATCTGCGCCGCATGGCGGCGCGCAAGGAGAAGGAGACCGCCGCATGACCGCCGAAGACGCCTCTCTGCAAATCGCCTGCCCGCATTGCGCCACGATCAATCGCGTGCCCAAGGATCGCTTGGGCGACACGCCCGTTTGCGGGCGTTGCCAGCGCTGGCTGTTCGTCGGCGCGCCCATTCCGCTCACCGCCGACACCTTCGTCGCGCACGCCGAACGCAGCGATCTTCCGGTGCTGATCGATTTCTGGGCCGGTTGGTGCGCGCCGTGCCGGATGATGGCGCCGCATTTCGAGGCCGCGACCGCGGCGTTGGAGCCGGCGGTGCGTCTGGCGAAGATCGACACCGAAGCCGAGCGTGCGCTGGCCTCGCGCTTCGCGATTCGCAGCATTCCGACCATGATCCTGCTGCATCGCGGTCGCGAGATCGCGCGCCATTCGGGCATGCTGCAAACGCCGCAGATCGTGGCGTGGGTTCGGCAACACCTGCCTTGAGATCGTTGCGAAATCGCGGCGCGGTGGCACTGCGATCACATCGCGATCCTGGCCGCCTTCCGATTCGCCTTCCCCTGATATTTTCGTTCCATCGTTGAGGTTTCAGAATGAATTCCCCCGCCCCCGCAGCTCCCGCGCAAGAACACATCAAAATCCGGCTCACGCAGATCGCCGATTTCAGTTTCAACGTCAGTTTCGAAGAGACCGACGCGCCCGATCTGATCACCGACGAACCTGCGCCGCTGGGCAAAGGCGAGGGGCCGAATCCCAGCCGCATGCTGCTGACCGCGGTCGCCAACTGCCTCGCCGCCAGCCTGTTGTTCGCGCTGCGCAAATTCAAAAACCAGCCCACGCGCATCGATGCCGAAGTGCGTGGCACGCTCGGCCGCAACGAGGAAGGCCGCCTGCGCGTGCAGCACGTCGAAGTCGATCTGAATCTCGGCGATGCGGCGGACAGCTACGAACATTTCGACCGCATCCTGCAGCAGTTCGAGCGTTTCTGCGTCGTCACCGAAAGCGTGCGCGCCGGTATCGATGTGTCGGTCGCCGTGCGCGATGCCGGCGGGAATGTCGTGCATCGCAGCGGCGGCGTCGCCTAGGGGCCTGTTAATGCTCTGGGTGCATTGCGTTGCTAATTCAGCGGCGTGCCGGCGGGCGCGGGGCGCGCAGCGCCTTGCCGGTAGCAAATTCAAGCGATCCGCGCCCGCCGGCACGCCGCTGAAACGCAACCCAACGGGCGGTCATGCCGAGGGCGCGCCGCGGCGTCATCGCTCGGTCGTGGATCGGCATACACTCCGTAGCTATTCCTTGCCGCGCGCCCTCGGCATGGCCGCGCAATGTACCCAGAGCGTTAACAGGCCCCAAGCGACTTGCGGCCGAACCCCGCATCGAACTCCGAATCCTTGCCGTAATTTTTTTGCGCACATTCGTATCGTGCCTCCAGGAGCATCCGACGATGAAAGCGACTCTTCGTAACGCCGTCTCGACCGCGTTCGCCCTGATACTCGTGCTGTGTGCGGTCGGCTGCGCGTCGATGCGCGACGATGTCGCGAAGGCCGAACCGCTTGCCGCGACGCCATCGGGTATCGCGCTCAATCGCCCCAAGCCCGGGTTGTATACCGCCGGGCAACCCGCGCCGGGCGACTGGCGCGCGATCGCCGATGCCGGCGTTCGCACCGTCGTCAATTTGCGCGCCGCGACCGAAATGGCCGGGCGCGACGAGCGCGCCGAAGTCGCGGCGACGGGCATGCGCTACATCGAAATTCCGATCGATGGGCCGGGCGGCATCACGCCCGAAAATGCGCAGCGGCTGCGCGAAACGCTCGCCGCGGCGGGCGGCGACGTCCTCGTGCATTGCGCCAGCGCCAATCGCGCCGGCGGCTTGCTCGCGGTGGCAATGGCCCAGCAGGGCGTCGCCGTCGACGAGGCCTTGGCGATCGGCCGCGCCGCCGGCATGAAATCCACCGAAGCGCGCGCGACGCAGGTGATCGGCGCATCGTCCCAAGCGGTTTGCGCTGTCGAACCGGCCTCGGGCGGTAACGCCACGACGCGTTGCCCGGCCGCGCCTTAAGCCGGCAAACCCACCCGCCCGTAAACCCGCGACCGAAGCGCGGAACTCCGCCATCCGCAGGCGGTCCCGTATCCCGGTCGCCCGCACCGCGTGCGACGATTCGATTCGGACGACACACTTCGGGAGAGCGGCGATGACGCGTTGGCGGATGGGATTTGGAGTCGGCATGCTCGGCGCGGTCTGCGCGCTTTCGCTGACGATGGCGACGAGTCGAGCGGCGGACGCAACGTCCGAGAGAGCCTCCAATCCTGACGCCTCTACGCCATCGCCGCTCGCCATCGGCGATCGCGTGGATCCGTCGTTGTTTTGTGCGCAGAACTACGGAGACGCGTGGCGCGACTCGCTGACATTGGTCGTGCTGGCGCCCACGCGCAGCGATTACGACGGCATGCTCAAGCTCGCCTTCCGCGAGTATTTCCGCAAGGGCGATGCCTTCGCTCACGGTGCGTCGCGGGCGCCGATCAGAGTGGTGCATGCGACCGGCGTTCGCGCCGAAGCGGGCGGTTTCATGGGCGATGACCTCGACAGCGACTGCGCGCCCGCGACCGACCCGCAAGCCCTGGCGGCGATCGCGCGCGCGACCGGCGTCGCGCTGCCTTTGGCCGACGACAGCGATGCGACCGTGCTGTTGTTGGATGGCGACGGCACGCTGCGCTGGCGCGACACGGCCTATCGCGCGCAGGGCGAGCATCTGAAGCCCTTGGAAAAAACCGTGAAGGCGTTGATCGGCTTACCCGATGCGGTGGCCAATGCCGGCGATACGGCGGGCAGTGCGACGTTGAGCGCTATTGCGAGTCCGCGTGTGGGCGACATGGCGCCGGACTTCGACATTCCGCTACCGCCGCCGACGGGCTCGCTGCATGCGCTCCTTGCCGAGTCCGCGGGGCGCCCGACGAAGACCGTTCCGCTCTCGTCGCTGCGCGGTAAGGTGGTGCTGCTGACCTTCTACCCCGCCGCCTTCAGCGGCACGCTGCCCACGGTGCAGGGCTCGGTCGCCGACAAGATCGATGCCGAACGCAAGGACATCATGCGCAGGATGATGAGTTGTTCGATCCAGATCGACCAACTCGACAAGCTCTCGCAAGGCGATTTCGCGAAGGACGATATCGTCAAGCTCGCGGTCAGCGCGTCCACGCCGGCGTTGCTCGATTCGTGGCGGCGCGTACTCGGAACATCCGACATGCGCTACGTCAACGACCCCGATTACGCCATCGCCCAGCGCTACGGCAGTTACGATGCGGCCGCCGGCTACGATCTGCGCAAAGTCTTCGTCATCGGTCGCGACGGGCGCGTGATTTTCGTCGACGACGATTACGGCATCGGCGATGGCGATGCGGTGCTAGAAGCGTTGGCGCGCGCGGCGCGTGAGACCTCCGCATCGCGTTGAGACGCAAAGAACCTGTTCACGATCTTCGTATGCCTTGTCCGATGGCGCACGAATGCGCACGAATGCGGCGATTCTGTAACTCGGCTTGATCGTGTCCCCTCCCTTTCGCGAAGCGAAGGGGAGCGTTAGGGAGGGGTTAGACGCTGTCTCGCCTTTTCTCACCCCCTCCCCACCTCCCCCTGCGCTGCGCGCACGGGGAGGAGATCACACGCCGAAAGACTTTGAACAGGCTCTGAGAGCCTGTTCAAAATCTTCCAGCGGGGGTGTCGCCCCCTTCTCCCCGCAAGCGGTGCGTGTTCTTGTCCTTCTCCCCGCAAGCGGGAAACATGCCTTTTCCCTTCTCCCCGCAAGCGGGAAGCATGCCTTTTCCCTTCTCCCCGCA
>JADZBF010000450.1 GCA_020852215.1 Lysobacter sp.
AAAATCACACTGGCCTGGGTACGATTGCGAGCGCCGAGTTTTTCGAAAATCGCACTGAGATGCGCTTTGACCGTGCGTTCCTGCACGTCGAGGCGGTCGGCGAGTTGTGTGTTGAGCAGGCCGTCGGCCACCCGCGCCAGAACGCGGAACTGTTGCGGAGTAAGGCTGGCGAGACGTGCGGCGAGGTCGGCATCGGCCGGGGCCGAGGGCGAGCGCGCGACGGCCGGGCGTAACGCGGGCGGCAGCCATTCTTCGCAGGCCAGCACGGTGCGGATGGCGTCGCGCAATTCGTCCAGGCCGGCGCTTTTCGGGATGTAGCCGGCGGCGCCGTGATCCAGCGCGCGGCGGATGATGTGCGGGTCTTCGTTCGCGGACACCAGCGCCACCGCCACCGCCGGAAACTGCGCGCGAATCGCGGCCAAGCCGCCTAAACCGTGATTGCCCGGCATATGCAGGTCGAGCAGCACCAGATCGATATCGCTGCGCGCGTCCAGCAGCGCCAGCACTTCGCCCAGCGAAGCCGCTTCGCAGGTCTCGATATCGGCGGCCACTTCCGCTGCGGCGCCGCGCAGGGCAGCGCGGAACAGCGGGTGGTCGTCGGCGATCAAAATATGCGGCATGGGGTGTGCGGAGGGTCGCGTGCGATAAGGGCGAGGTCGCAGTCTATCCCCCTTCGATGGCGCGCAGCGCTCCTCCTGTGGTTCCCATCGCGGCTTGGACGAAAGTACGATGTGCGACTCCCGCAGCGCTGTTACGTTGGAGCGTTATGACCGCCTATCCCGCAATCTTCGTTCGCGCCCTCGCTTTGGCGATGGCGACGACGCTCGCGATCACCGCGCCGCCGGCCTGCGCCGCGAAGCGCGCGCCGTGGTTCTCGTCCAAGGCTCGCACCATGACCGCTACCGATTTCCGCGCCGAACGCGTCACCGAACATCGCGACGGCGACGATCTGCTCACCGCGGGTTTGGGCCTGACCGGGCTGCGGCAACTCGCGCCGCCCGCGTTCGCCGATCCGACCGCGCCGACCTCCATGGAATTGCGCCGTCGCGCGATCTGGAGCAATTGGCGCGGCATCGCCGATCTCGCGGTCGGCGGCGGCTACGGCGAGCTCTACGGCAGCACCGCGACGGTGCCGGGCCGCGAATTCTCGGCCTACGCCACCGTGCCCGGCGCGAAGCACCCGCATCGCGTGCTGGTGCAGGTGCCGGATGGGTTCGACCGCAAGCGCCGTTGCGTGGTGATCGCGCCGTCGTCGGGTTCGCGCGGCGTGTACGGCGCGATCAGCGTGGCCGGCGCGTGGGCGCTGCCGAAAGGTTGCGCGGTGGCCTACACCGACAAAGGCACCGGCACCGATTATTTCGACGTGGCCGCTCGCACCGGCGCGCGCGCCGACGGCACGCTGGGCGAAGCCGGTCGCGACGACGATATGGCGTTCGCGCCGAACGTCGCCGACAACGCGCGCGGCGTGGCGTTCAAGCACGCGCATTCGCAGGACAATCCCGAGGCCGATTGGGGCCGGCATGTACATCAGGCCGCGCAGTACGCGTTGCGCGCGCTGGATCGGGCGTTTCCCGATGCCGCGCCGTTCACGTTCGAGAACACGCGCACCATCGCGGTCGGTATCTCCAACGGCGGCGGCGCGGTGCTGCGCGCGGCGGAAATCGACGACGGTCGCGGCGACAAGCGTTGGTTGGACGCAGTGGTCGCGGGCGAACCCAGCGTATTGGTCGAAGGCGACGGCGCGCGTGCGCTGTACGACTACGCGACCGACGCGGCGCTGCTGATGCCCTGCGCGCTGTTGCATATGAGCGATTTGCCGCAGCCTCCGCTGCAGGCACAGGCGCGCGCGGCCTGGACCGAGCGCTGCGCCGCATTGCGCGCGCTCGGTTTGGTGGAAGGCGACACCGCCGAAGCCCAGGCGCGCAACGCTTATGAGCGCATGCGTGCGAACGGCTGGACCGAGCGAGCGTTGCGCGCCGGGGCGCTGAGCGTCGGGTTCGATCTGTGGCGCGCCGTCGGCGTGACCTACGCATCGGCGTACGGCCGTTACGCCGCGGGCGAACATCCCTGCAAGTTCTCGTTCGCGACGATCAATCCGGATGCGACCGTGCGCGCCGCCAGCGCGCAGGAACGCGCGGCCTGGTGGAGCGACGCCAGCGGCATTCCGCCCGGCGCGGGCGTGAACATCGTCGACGAAACCGCGAATACCGACCCGACATTGGAACGCCTGCGCTGTCTGCGCGCGCTGTGGCAAGGCGACAGCGCCGACGCCGATCGCGTGCGCGCGGGCGTTGCGGCCACGCGCGCCGGTTTGCCGCGTCGCAAACTGCCGGTGACGGTGATCCACGGTGTCGACGACGGTTTGATTCCGATGGCGTTCACCAGCGCGCCCTACGTGGCGAAAGCGAAACAAGCCGGCCGCGATGTGCGCTTCTGGCAGGTCAAGAACGCGCAGCATTTCGATGCGTTCCTGGCCTTGCCGGATTACGGCGCGCGTTATCTGCCGATGTTGCCCTACGTCTACGCCGCGCTCGATCGCACACTTGCGCATCTGGAAACCGGCGCGCCGTTGCCGGTCGATGCGGTCGTCGAAACCACGCCGCGCAAAGGCCAGCCGCTCCCCCGCGAGCCTTTGGCGATTCCCTGATTTTTTCGCCGCAGTCCGTCGCGCTCGCCGTCTTTCGGCGGTCGGGCGGGTCGTGCGCTCGTGTGTCGCCGGTCGCCGGGATTCCCGCTCCGTTCGGCGTATGATCCCGCCGTGCCGGTCGATGTCATCGGTCGGCCGGAACGCAAACTTTCGACGTTGTCATCCCGAGCGCAGCGAGGGACCTGTTTGAAGACGAAGACCATTCGAAATCGCCGAAAGCGCTTTCCTCTCGGCTGCCTTCGCAGCGCGATCCCGATCGGCGCGCTCGCCAACGCGATGGTGTTGGCATTGCTCACTGCCTGCGCACCCTCGGAATCCAAGCCGCACACTGATGCGGCGCAGACATCATCCGCATCGGCGACGGTCGCTCGAACCCATGATGCAGCGTCGAATCGCGACGAGCAGGCTTGGTTTCCCGGGAAGCGCGAAGTCGCTGTGTCCGAACTGTTCGCGGCGCTCTCGACCGAAGCCGATGCGCTGGGTCGCTCGAAGACCTTGCGCGACGAGTACGACGCTCTGCGGAAGGAGCATGGTTTGCGCGACGACGCGCGTCTGTACGCCGATTACCTGCGCGTGCGCCTCGCGTTCGAAGCCACGCGCGCGGGCGGTTTGTGGGGCTTGGAATGGCGCGTGACCGACCGCCAGCCGCAGTCGGACGCGGTTTGGACGCAGTGGCGCGCGTTGGCCGCGCCGAAGGGCACGGCGTGGCCGACGACGACGGCGGTGGCCGAATGCGACGAATTGTCGGCGCTGTTCGCCGTGGTCGCGCATGGAATGGGGCTGTCGCGGCGTTCGCAGGTCGGGCTGTTTTGGCCCACGTCCAATCACACGGTTGCGGTATGGATCGTCGCCGATGCGGGTGCCGATGCCGGAAAGGGACAGTCCGCGCGCATCGTCGTGCCCACATCGCAAATTTTTCTCGACAGCGCACAAAGCCTGGGCACCGATGCGTTCGATCCGTGGCGACAGCCGCGCATCTACGATTATGGGCGGCGCGACATCGCGATGGACGCGACCTTGCCGGCGCCGCTGGCTCGTTATTTCATGGCGCAAGTCCGTCGCGACGGCGCGCGTTCGCGCGGCGTCCTGCAGGCCATGCGCAATCGGCGCGACTACGAACAACGGCAAGCCAGATAATGAGCCATGCCGTGCCTCCATGCGGCACCACGCCGAAGCGTCAGGGTGTCGGCGGCGCTTCCGCCGCGCGTTGCGGCACTTTGCGCAGCTTGCTGACGTCGTAGCCGAGTTCGCGCAGTCGCGCGAGGTGCGCGTCGTAGTCGGTGTCGGAAATGCTCGGCGTGCGCGCCATGATCCACACGTAATCGCGGGCGCTGCGGCCGACGATGGTTTGGGTGTAATCGTCGTCGAGATAGACGATCACGTACTCGGCTTTGATCGGCCAAACAAACTGCATGTTCCAGATCGCATTGCCGGTGCCTTCTCGTACCGTGCCTACCGGATTCATGACTTTTGCCGGCGCGTCGTGCCCGCCTTTGCGTTGGCGGAACGTGGTCAGAATCTTGCCGTCCGGCGCTTGCGCGTAGGATTCGATCGCATCGTAGGAATCGCGCTCGACGAACGTCGGGATGTGCGCGATGACGTACCAATCGCCCATGAAACGCGGTAAATCCACGTTTGCGACCGGCGGGATTTGCGGTTTTCCGCGCGCGCCCGCAGCGAAGACCACGACGGCGACGAGCGCGAGCGCCAGCAAGCCGGCGACGACGAATTTGTTCATGAGCGATCTCCCGTGCCCGGGGCCGGGCGAGCGAAACGATAATGCGCGACGCGCCATTCCTGGCCGTCGGCGTAACCGAACATTTCCGCGCAGGCCATCCAGAACATGCGCCAGCGGTGATGCCACAGGTGCGCGCGTTCGGGGCCGTGCGTTTCACTTAACACAGCCAGCACCGCATCTCTGTGCGCGTCCTGATTACGCAACCAATCGTTCGCGGTGCGTTCATAGTGACGGCCGTCGATGTGCCAGCGCTGTTCGATCCGCAGCGCGTCCTGAAACCACAGCAGCGTGTCCGACGCGGGCATCAAACCGCCGGTGAAGAAATGGCGGCCCATCCAGTTGCGTTCGCCGTCGGTTTCGAACGGGTACATCAAAGTCGCGTGCGCGAAGATCTGCACGAACAGCTTGCCGCCCGGGCGCAGCCACGACGCGATGTTGCCGAGAAGGCGCTCGTAGTTGCGCATGTGTTCGAACATTTCGATCGAGACGCAGCGGTCGAAACGTTCCGGGTCGAGCTGCAGACGGTTGACGTCCGCGGTGACGATGCGCACGTGGTCGAAACCGCGTTCGCGGCAGCGCGCTTCGATATGCTCGCGCTGCGGTCGCGAGTTGGAAACAGCGACGATCCGCGCATTCGGGTAACGCTCCGCCATCCACAGCGTCAACGAGCCCCAGCCACAGCCGAGTTCCAAGATGTCTTGGCCATCGCTGAGTTCGGCGCGTTCGTCGTAGAACCGCAGCATCGCTTCTTCGGCCTGGTCCAGCGTTTCGTCGCCGTTCGGATAATAGGCGCAGGAATACTTCAAACGCCGGCCCAAACAGTGTTCGAAGAAAGCTGGCGGCAGTTCGTAATGCTGCGCGTTCGCGGCGTCGGTGTGGATCGCCAGCGGGCTGCGGCGCAAGTCTTCGATGCGTTCGCGAAAACGCGCGGCTTGCGAATCGACACCACCGGCGCGTTCGGCGCGCAAACGATCCTCGCATTGGCGGCGAATGCCGTAACGCAGCAGCGCATCGGGCAACCAGCCGCGTTCCGCCAAACCGATCAGACCCGGGCCGGGTCGGTCCTGGGGCAGGTCTTGCGACAGATCGGTGTTCGTCATGGCGTTTCGACGACGTTTCGTGGCGGCGACCAACGTCGCGCGAGAGCGGCGAAGATCAGCATCGCCGATATCCAGCCGATGCACAGCGCGAGCAACGGTTGCCACTGCGGCGTCGACAGCGTCGCCGCTGCACCGACGCGGGCCACGCCGTAATACGCGAGCGGGCCGAACACCGCGCCGGCCAGCGCGGCCACCTGCGGCAGACGGATCAGTGCGGCCATCGAATGCCGCAGCGTCAACGCGAAGCAGGCCCACAACGCGAGAATCCAAAGCGGTGCGCCGCCCGAAGGCAGTGCGATATCGCTTGCGGCGTAACGCACCAAGCCGCTGCGCGCGAGCATGCCGTCCAACACCAGGCCGACCACGACCGCGACGATCAGCAATCGCGCATCCGTTGCGCGGCTGGCGGGGTCGCGGACGCCGAAACGCAAATGCGCCGCCGCGAAGAGCGCCGCCGCCACGACGCCCGGCCACCAAAGCCCGCGTGCCGCGCCGCCGATGGTCGCGAACCAGACGGCTTGATACCCCAACAGATTGGCCCAGAACGTCATCCCGCCCGGCATACCGCGCTCCGCATCGAATTCGAAAGGCGACCGCCTTCGTGCGGCGCCCGGCTCGCCCGAACGCAGGCACGCGCGGCGGATGCGATCACAACGTCACCACATCGCCCTTGGCCACGATCGGTCCGGTCGGGATGCCGCGCGGCGCGCCGCCGCGAGGCTCGAGCGTGATCGCCAGCACCGCGCCCTGGGCCAGCGCGGCGCGCAGCGCCTCCGGCACCTTGACGGTATGCGCGCGGTCGGTCGACACGATGCCCAGCGACTTCGGCGATTCGCCCGGCGGGATCAGCCACAACTCGGGTTCGCGGCCCTGCGCGTCCGCCGAGGCGGGAACCGGCACCATCAGCACCGTGCCCTTGGCGCGATCCACCGACGCCAACCATCCGGCGCGTCCGTCGTCGCGGGCGAGGGTGGTGACCGGTTTGGTCGCGCTGGGATCTTCCACCGGCGGCTGCACCACGACCGGGCCGGGCGTCGGCGGATCGATCCGCGAGCGTAGATCGGGGCCGAAGAACACCGCAGCGATGGCCGCCGCCATCGCCAACGCCGTGGCCGCGCGCCACACGCCAGCGCGTTGCCACACGCTTTCGTTGGCGATGGGTCGCTCGGGCGATGCGCGTTCGCTTTCGATCGCGGCCCAGCCCAAACGGCTGCGAATGC
>JADZBF010000451.1 GCA_020852215.1 Lysobacter sp.
CCGTCAGCAGACAGGAGAGCTTCGATGTCCCGACATGTCCTCGTCACCGGCGCCAACCGCGGCATCGGTCTGGAATTCGTCCGCCAACTGCTGGCCCGCGGCGATCGGGTCGTGGCCGCGTGCCGACATCCGGGCAAAGCGACGGCGCTGAACGCGCTGGCCGGCGAATTCCCGGGCCGGTTGCATGCGCTGCCGCTGAACGTGACCGACGCCAAATCGCGCGCCGAGCTGGTGCGCGAGTTGCCCCTGGTCTGCGAGTCGCTGCAAGAGCGCCCGTTCGATCTGCTGATCAACAATGCCGGTGTGTTGCATTCGGGCGAACGTTTCGGCCATCTGTCCGAAGCGCATCTGGAAGACAGTTTCCGCGTCAACGCTTCGGGGCCGCTGTTGCTGACCGAGGCGCTCGCGCCGCATTTGGCCGATGGCGCGACGGTGGCGAATCTGTCCTCGATGCTCGGCTCCATCGCCAACACCCAGCGTTTCGGCACGCCCAGCTACAACATCAGCAAAGCCGCGCAGAACATGGCGACGCGGCTGTTGGCGCATGCCTTGTCGGATCGACGCATCGTGGTGGTGGCGCTGCATCCGGGCTGGGTGCAAACCGACATGGGCGGCGACGGCGCGCAGATCGCGCCCAAGGATTCGGTGGCGGGCTTGCTGCGTACGATCGATGCGCTGACGCCCGCGCAAAGCGGCGGGTTCTTCGATTGGAACGGCGCAACGATGGCGTGGTGATCCGGCGGGCGCCGCGCACGTTCCGCGCCCGCGTCGCCTGCGACGGAGCCCCTTAGAGCCTGTTCAGAATCTTCCAGCGGGGGTGTCGCCTCCCTTCTCCCCGCAAGCGGTGCGTGTTCTTTTCCTTCTCCCCGCAAGCGGGAAACATGCCTTTTCCCTTCTCCCCGCAAGCGGTGCGTGCTCTTTCCTTCTCCCCGCAAGCGGGGAGAAGGTGGCGCAACGCGCCGGATGAGGGGCAGGCGTTACGCTTGATTGGCGTGCTTCCAACCGGGCGCATCAAGCCGTACGAGAAAGGCGCCCCTTACGGCCCTTGGCCACCCTCTCCCCGCACAGCGGGGAGAGGGATGAAGGAAGGTACCGGCGAAGGGCCGCCGATCCGCTCGGTAAATGCGCCCGGCGCATGCCTCTTCTGAGATTTTGAACAGGCTCTTAGCGCGGCTTTGTAGCGGGCTTTTCGATCCGTCGAAACCGACGAAGCCCCGCCTTCGCGGGGCTTCGTGGTCGCATTGAGGCGAGGAAGGCGGGTCAGCGCAGACCGAACCGCGCCCGGCAGCCTTCGTCCACCCACAGTCCGGTTTTCTTGTCGTAGCCCCAGGATTTGCCCTGTACGCAGGGCGATTTCGACAGCGTTTCCAGCACGCTCGGCACGCCGCGCTTGCCGTCCCAGGCGCAGGCTTGACGACGACCGCCCTCGCTGCCGCAGGTCACGCTGTAGCGGCCGCTGCTTTCGCCGACGCGGAACACGCCGCGGCAGCCGTTATCCACCCAGATCGAGCCGCCGCGCTGGCCCCAGCTCACGCCTTCTTTGCAGGGCGTCGCGGACAATTGGCGGATCAGGTCGGCGTTGCCGTAGAGGTTCTTGCCGCAGGTCTTGTATTTGCCGTCGCTGCTTTCGCACTGCACTTCTTTGCCGCTGTATTCCGGCCCGAATTCGGCGCGGCAGCCGTTGTCGACCCAGACTTTGCCTGGGCTGGAGCCCCAAGAGCTGCCTTTGAGGCAGCGGGTATCGGACAACTGTTTGGTCAGCGCGGTCTGTCCGGGCCAGTTGGTGTCGCAGGTTTCGCGGCGGCCGTCCTTGCTTTCGCAGCGGACGCGGTCCTTGTCCAGCAACTGCGCCTGTGCGGCGGGGGCGATGGACCCCACCGCCAATGCGGCCGTGAGCAGGGTCAGGAAGCGAATCGTGCGCATGGGACACCTCGAATACGTGGTCGGAGAATGTGGCGGCGCCGATCATGCGGCGAATCGGCCGAAACTAAGATGAACAAGGCGGACGCGGGCGGCAACGGCTAAAATGAACGGCTGCCCGGCCCACGGCCGGCTCGATCATACCCCGGAGTCTCCCCATGCGTACCCACTTCTGCGGCCTCGTCGACGAGGCGCTGATCGGCCAGACCGTCACCTTATGCGGCTGGGTCAACAAAGCCCGCGTCCAAAGCCATCAGGTCTTCGTCGATCTGCGCGACCACGAGGGCATCGTGCAGGTGCTGGTGGAGAGCGACCAACTCGAGTTGTTCGCCGTCGCGGGCGCGTCGGGCGCGGAAGACTGCGTGCGCGTGACCGGCGCGGTGCGCGCGCGCTACGCCGCGAACGACAAGATCAAGACCGGCAAGGTCGAGATCGTGCCCACTTCTATCGAGGTATTGAACAAGGCCGAGCCGCTGCCGTTCCACGCGCACGAGAACGCGGGCGAGGAAACCCGGCTGACGTATCGCTATCTCGATCTGCGCCGCCCCGAGATGCAGCACGCCATGCGTACCCGCATTCGTCTGGTGCAGGCGCTGCGCCAGTGGTTGGATGCGCGCGGTTTTCAGGACATCGAAACGCCGATTCTCACCAAGGCCACGCCCGAAGGCGCGCGCGACTTCCTCGTTCCCGCGCGCATGCACCCGGGCGAGTTCTACGCGCTGCCGCAGTCGCCGCAGTTGTTCAAGCAGATTCTGATGATTGCGGGCTTCGACCGCTATTACCAGATCGCGCGCTGCTTCCGCGACGAAGCGCTGCGCGCCGATCGCCAGCTCGAATTCACCCAGCTCGATATGGAATTCGCCTGGGTCGGCGAGCGCGATGTGCAGGACGCCACCGAAGAGATGATCCGCGTCGTGTTCAAGGACGTGATGGATGTCGAACTGGCGAATCCTTTCCCGCGCATGACCTACGCCGAAGCGATGCGTCGTTACGGTTCGGATAAACCCGATCTGCGCATCGCATCGGAGTTCGTCGATATCGCTGAGTTGGTGAAAACCTGCGAATTCAAGGTGTTCACCGATTGGGCGAACGCGGCCGACGGTCGCGTGATCGCACTGCGCGCGCCGGGCGGCGCGACGCTCAGCCGCAAACAGATCGACGATTGCGGCGCGCACGCCGCGAAGTTCGGCGCCAAGGGTTTGGCCTGGATGAAAATCGAAGACGCCGCGAAAGGCCGCGAAGGCATCGCATCGCCGATCGCCAAATTTCTCGACGATGTCACGCTCGACGCGATCGTGCAGGCGACCGGCGCGCAAACCGGCGACGCGATCTTCTTCGGCGCCGCCGATACCAAAACCGCCAGCGATTTCATGGGCGCGCTGCGCTTGAAGCTCGGCAAGGATCTGAATCTGATCGAAGCCGGCTGGAAACCGCTGTGGGTCACCGACTTCCCGATGTTCGAATGGGACGCCGAGGACCAGCGTTACGTCGCATTGCATCACCCGTTCACCGCACCGGCCGTGGACGATATCGACGATCTGCGCGCGAACGCCAAGACCGCGGTCTCGCGCGGCTACGACATGGTGCTCAACGGCAACGAGATCGGCGGCGGTTCGATTCGTATCCACAATTCGGCGATGCAGAGCGCGGTGTTCGATCTGCTCGGCATCGGCAAGGAGGAAGCCGAACTGAAATTCGGTTTCCTGCTCGACGCGCTGAAATACGGCGCGCCGCCGCACGGCGGCATCGCCTTCGGCATCGACCGCATCGCCGCGCTGATGGCCGGCACCGAATCCATCCGCGACGTCATCGCGTTCCCGAAAACGACGACCGCCCAGTGTTTGATGACCGGCGCGCCGTCGCCGATCCCGGATGCGCAGCTCAAGGAAGTTCACGTGAAGGTGAGAGACGAAGAATGAACAAAGCGCTCGCGCTGATGGCGGCGCTGTCGTTCGCGACGGTAGCCTCCGCTCAGGAATCGAAGTCGATTTACGAATCCCTGCAGTTGTCGGAACCGAAAACGACGCAGGAGTCCTCGGAGCCCGCGCCCGTTTCTCCTGCGGCATCGGCGCAGACCGATGCGCCGGCGCAGTCGGGTATGGAATTGACCCGGGAATTCGTCGTGGCCTGCATGCAGCATGGCATCGATGCGGGCAAGATCGAAGCGCATCTGAAAGATGCAGGCGCGCAGCCGTTTCCCGAGGGCATTCTCGAAGACACCCCGAGCATGCCGGGCGTGCGCGGCTACAACGTGCCGACCGCGTTCGGCCCTTACAGCGTCATCTTCGACGATTTGGGCGATTGCACGGTGTCGGCGGTTCAGGCGTTCGTGGATCTGCCGCTGAGCGCGAAGAACTTCGAGACCTTCTTCGCGACGCTGCCGGAGTGGCGTCGTGTCGACGACGCATTGCCCGACGGGATTACACCGATCGGCGCCTACGAGATGGACGCCGGCGAGGAGATCGTCTGGCGCATCGTGTTGTTCAAAGCCTCGGAGGCCGGGCAGAACGAGACGGTATTCATCCAGGGCCGCTTGACCGGCACCGCGCCGAAAGCGTCGAGCGAATCGGTGCAGCCAAGGAAATAAGGAATAAAGCCCTTGAGCATGCTTGCCGATACCGACCGTATCGCCTATCTGGCGTGCAGCGGAGCTTCGCTCCGCTCTACGCGTTCCCTCTCCCCGTTTGCGGGGAGAGGGTGGCCGAAGGCCGGGTGAGGGGCGAAGGCATCGCAATGAAGAGAACCACCGTATGAATATCTCGATCCGCCGCGCCACACCCGTCGATGCCGATCGCATCGCCGATCTGGCCTGCCGCAATTTCACCGAAACCTTCGGGGCTCTATATCCGCCGGAAGATTTGGCGTATTTCCTCGCTGTGAGTTACACGCCCGAAACACAGCGCGCTGCGCTCGAAGACCCGCGCTATGCGGTGTGGTTGTTGGAAGACGGCGACGAGGCGATCGGTCATATCCTCGTCGGCCCCTGCGGTTTGCCGCATCCGGAGGCGAGTGAGCACGACGGCGAGATCAAGCGCCTCTACATTCTCGCCCGCGCGCACAACGGCGGATGGGGCGCGAAGCTGATGGAGACGGCGATGGACTGGCTGCTGCGCGATGGGCCGCGCACGCTGTGGGTGGGCGTGTGGAGCGAGAATCTCGGCGCGCAGCGTTTCTACGCGCGCTACGGCTTCGAGCGGGCCGGCGAATATCTGTTCCCGGTCGGCCAAACCAACGATCACGAATTCATATTTCGTCGCGCGCCCTGACGCGCTCGCTTCAAAACCTTAGCGATGGCGAGCGAAATCCATTCTTCCGATCGCCGGTTTCGCGTCGCGCTGATCGGCGATTCGATCCGCATGAACGCCGAGCCGTTCCTGCGCAAACGTCTGTCGAGCGACATCGAGTTATTTGCGCCGCCGACGAACTCCGAATCCTCGCGCAAGGTGCTGGCGCATCTTCGCGAATGGGTGCCGATGGGTTCCGCCGAGTTGGTGCATCTGAATTGCGGACTGCACGATCTGCGTTACGACCCGGGCCGCGACCGGCCGGTGTGTGCGCTCGACGAATACGCGGCGAATCTCGAGGCGATCTTCGCGTACCTGCACGAGATCGGCGCTGCGGTGGTGTGGGCGACCAGCACGCCGTTCGATGAGGCGACGCACAACAGTACGAAAGCCTCGCGGCGTTACGCGGCTGACTTGCGTGAGTACAACGCGCGCTCGATCGAGATCGCGCGGCGCTATGGCGCGACGATTCACGATTTGCATGCGAAGTTATCGCAGATGCGCCTCGAAGACCTGTGGTTGCCCGATGGCCTGCATTTCAACCGCGCCGGTTGCGATGCGGTGGGCGCGGCGATGGCGGAGGTCATAGCCGATGTCTTCGCCGAGGTCGCTGCCGCGCATCGTTTCGCCACGTCGTCGGATTGAATCGAGCCTCGCTGTCATCCGACGGACTTGCGCTCCGACCGCGCGTCGCCATATCGCTCGCACCCACGCCACCCACCGACCGCTGCGATGCCGCCCAAGCCGACGACTGCCGACGAATCCGCTTCCGACGAGCGTGCCGCCGACGAACGTGCCGCCGCGCCGCCGCGCGTCCTGCTCGTCCACGGCATCTGGAACGCCAAAGCCTGGCTGGCGCCGTTCGCGCTGCGTCTGCGCCGCGAGGGTCTTGCGCCGTCGTTGTTCGGCTACGCCAGCGTTTGGGGCGAGCCCGAGCGCGCGCAAGAACGGCTGATCGCCTATTTGCGCCGGCATCCGGTCGAACGCTTGGTCGGCCACAGCCTGGGCGGTTTGGTGATCCTCGAAGCCCTGCGCCGCGCGCCGGATCTGCCGGTGCAACGCGTCGTATGCCTGGGCTCGCCGTTGCGCGGTAGCGCGGTGGCCGGGGCGATCGGCCAGCGCCCGCCGTTTTCCGTGCTGTTGGGCCGCAGCCGCGGGATCCTCGAAACCGGCTGCCCGCCCTGGTCCGGCCCGGCGGCGGTCGGTGTGGTGGCGGGCGACCGCCCGCGCGGGGTGGGCGGCTGGTTCGCCCCGATGCAGCCTGCCTCCGACGGCACCGTGAATCTGGACGAGACCCGTCTGGACGGGCTGACCGACCACTGCACGGTACCGGCCAGCCATAGCGGCTTGGTGATGTCCGTCGATGCCGCGCGGCAGACGGCGGCCTTTCTCCGCCGCGGGCGTTTCGACCGCTAAGCGCCCGGGCGGCGCCTCGCCCCGGTTTTCCTGCGCGATACGACGCCGGCCCCGGCGCTTCAGGTAAAATCGCCGGCTTGGCATTTCCGTAGGTGTGGTGGATTCATGGGTAGAGGCCCTTCCATCGAGGCGCGCAAGAACGCGGTCGACGCGCAGCGCGGCAAGATGTTCACCAAAATCGTGCGCGAGATCGGCGTCGCGGCGCGCACCGGCGGCGGCGATCCGGCCGGCAATCCGCGCCTGCGCAGCGCCGTCGACAAGGCGCTCGGCGTCAACATGTCGAAAGACGCGATCGAACGCGCGATCAAAAAAGCGACGGGCGAACTCGAAGGCGTCGAATACGAAGAAGTGCGCTACGAGGGCTACGCGCCCGGCGGCGTCGCGGTGATCGTGGATTGCCTCACCGACAACAAAGTCCGCACCGTCGCCGATGTGCGCCACGCCTTCAGCAAATTCGGCGGCAATCTCGGCACCGAGGGCTCGGTGTCGTTCATGTTCAAGAAACTCGGCGTGTTGTCGTTCGCGAGCGGCGCCGACGAAGACCGTATCACCGAAGCCGCGATCGACGCGGGCGCCGACGATGTGGTGGTCTATCCCGAAGACGGCGCGATCGATGTGTTGACCTCGCCCGATGCGTTCGCCGACGTGAAAGCGGCGATGGAGGCCACCGGTTTGCAGGCCGATATCGCCGAAGTGACGTTGCGCGCCGATAACGATAGCCCGGTCTCCGGCGAAACCGCGCAGCAAGTGGTGAAGCTGCTGCGCTGGCTGGAAGACATCGACGATGTGCAAAACGTCGCGCATAACGCCGATCTGGGCGCGGACGCGTACGCGTAACCCACCGACGTGACTCGCATCCTAGGCATCGATCCGGGCTCGCAGCGCACCGGTGTCGGCATCATCGATGTCGA
>JADZBF010000452.1 GCA_020852215.1 Lysobacter sp.
AAGGCACAGGACGAATGGCGCATGTCGCGGTCTGCGGCGACACCTTACGATGCGCATCGGAACGGGGGCAGGGTTGGCGCTGAATGCGAGCGCATGTGATCTGTGGGAGGGCCGGAAGGCCCGATGCTGTTAGAACAGAAGCATTCGGGCCGTACGGCCCTCCCTCAGAGACTTTCAAGGAAGCATTCGGGCCTTCCGGCTCTACCACATAGACTTTCCAGGAAGCATCGGGCCTTCCGGCCCTCCCACATAGACTTTCTAGGACTTTCCAGGAAGCATTCGGGCCTTCCGGCTCTCCCACATAAACTTCCAAGACAGCTCCACACCGATTTTCCGCGACTCCCGCACCCACCGCTCCCGCATCCGTTAGACACTCACTCCGATTCCGACGATGACCGATTTCCCGCTCGAACCCACCGCCACCGACGCGCAAGCCGCGATTCGCGACGAATTCGCGTTCTTCTCCGATTGGGCGGAGCGCTATCAATACTTGATCGATCTCGGGCGCAAGTTGCCGGCATTCCCCGATGCTTGGAAAACCGAGGAACATCGCTTGCTCGGCTGTCAGTCGATGGTGTGGATCGTGCCGTCGGGTAACGCGGAGCGGCTCGATTTCGCGGCCGCCAGCGATTCGGCCATCGTGTCGGGGCTGATCTATCTCGCGCTGCGCGTGTATTCCGGGCGCAGCGCCGAAGAGATTCTCGCCACCGACGCCACTTACATCGCCGATGTCGGTTTGGCGAAGCATTTGTCGCCGACCCGCAGCAACGGTCTGGCCGCGTTGTTGGCCTTCGTGAAAGCGCGCGCGGCGGACGCGCGGCGCGACGGCCCGGCGTCGGCGTGAGCGCATGCGCACGATGAGCGCGGCATGAGTACGGACGACGCCGTCGCGCAGGAAACGCCCGAAGTCGCGCCACCGCTGCGTATTCCGGCGTTTCGTTGGTTGATGGCGTATCGCCTGCTCACGATTTTCTCGTACCAGATCGTGGCGGTGACGGTCGGCTGGCACGTCTACGAACTCACGCGCGACCCGTGGAAACTGGGATTGCTCGGTCTCACCGAAGTGCTGCCGTTCTTCTGCGTTGCGCCGTTCGCCGGGTACTTGGTGGACCATTTGCCGAAGCGGCGCGTCGGCGCGATCGCCTGCATCGGTTTGGCGATGACGCCCGCGATTCTCGCGACCGTCGCCTGGGGGCTGGTCTTTTCCGAGGATGCGTCCGCGCGGCTGTGGCTGATCTACGCGGCGATCGTCTTCACCGGCATGGTGCGCGCGTTTCTCGGCCCGGTGTACAACACCTTGTTCGCCTGCGCGCTGCGACGCGATCAATTCGCGCGCGGCTCCAGCATCGGCAGCGTGGTGTTTCAAGGCGCGCTGTCGCTGGGGCCGGCGGTCGGCGGCGCGATCATCGCCTTGGTCGCGAAATTCGGCGATCACCCCGAGCACTCGGTCGTGCCCGCGGGTCCGGCGTACATCGTCGGCGCGATCTGCGCCTTGGGCGCGGCCTACGCATTGACGCGTTTGCGCGTGACCGAGCCCGCGTTGTCGCACGAGCGTAGCCCGATCTTCGCCAGCATCGGCGAAGGCCTGCGTTTCGTACTCAAAACGCCGGTGATGCTGGGCGCGATGGCGCTGGATATGTTCGCGGTGCTGTTCGGCGGTGCGATTTCGCTCGCACCCGCGTTCGTCAAGGATGTGCTGCACGCCGGGCCGGATGCGCTCGGAATTTTGCGCAGCGCGCCCGCGGCCGGCGCAGCGCTGGTCGGCCTGTGGTGCGCGCGTCATCCGATCCAGCGCAACGCCGGGCGTTTGATGTTCGGCGCGGTCGCGGGGTTCGGCCTGTGCATCATCGGTTTCGGTTTGTCCGAAATGCTGTGGCTGTCGGTGTTCTTTATTTTTCTGTCGGGCGCGTTCGACGGCGTTTCGGTGGTGATCCGCTCGACCATTCTGCAACTCGCCACGCCCGATCACATGCGCGGCCGCGTCTCGTCGATCAACAGCATCTTCATCAGTTCGTCGAACGAACTCGGCGCGTTCTACGCCGGCTCGATGGCGCGCCTGCTGGGCTTGGTGAACGCCGTCGTGTTGGGCGGCTGCGTGACCTTGGGCATCGTCGCGTTCACCGCATGGCGGGTGCCGGCGCTGCGGCGGTTGGATATGAGAACGCTGCATTGAACGCCGCCAGCACCGAAGTCGCGATGCCGCCCAAGAAAAACCCCGCATTTCGCGGGGTTTTTCGTCTATCTCTTCAATGCCGAAAAAGAATGGGAAATCAATCGCCCTGCTGCTTCTGCAGATGTTCCCAACGCTCTTGTTCGTCGATGGTGCGTTCGGCGGTGAGGCGGGCTTCGAGGCGTTCGAGGCCGATTTCTTCGCCGGAATCCACGCTGTAACCGTATTCGCCGGCGTCCAGACGCTTCAAGGTGCTGTCGATCTTGCCGATCAGTTTGCGGTAGCGGTCGCGGGTGCGCAGTTCCAGCGAGTTCTCGGTTTCGCGGGTGGCGCGTTCGGCGTCGTCGCCCACGTCGCGTACTTCGTCCTTGAGGTTTTCGATGGTCTGCTTCGATTCTTCGATCAGGTCCGCGCGCCATTGCAGCAGGCGCTGGCGGAAGTACTCGGTCTGCAGCGGCCCCATGTATTCCTCGTCGCGGCTGGGCTTGTAGCCGGCCGGGAGGATCGGGCGACCGGTGGCTTCGTCCACGGTGTAGGGGACCACCTTGATCTGGCCGCGCGGGGCGGGCGCCACCGGTTTGGCGGCGACGGCGACGGCGACTTTGCCGAGGGTCGGACGGGGCTGCACGGCCACCGGCTTGACCTCGGCGGACTTCGCGGCCGGTTTGGCGACGGCGGGCGCAGGCGCGGCGGCGGGCTTGGCGGCGGCGGGCTTGGCG
>JADZBF010000453.1 GCA_020852215.1 Lysobacter sp.
TCGCCAACCTCGCCCCGCGCAAGATGCGCTTCGGCGTGAGCGAGGGCATGATTCTTTCCGCCGGTTTCGATGCCGGCGCGCTGGCGCTGCTGGACGCCGATGCGGCCGCGCAGCCCGGCATGCCGGTGCGCTGAGTCGAAGCGGCGGCGATTCGACGCATTCGCTCACCGACGAGGTCCGATATGACGCTCCGTATTCCACAACCGTTACGCGGTCTTTCGGTCGCCTCGGCGATCGCGCTTTCGCTTTCGGGCTGCCCTCAAGGTCCAGAATCGCCGCCCGACGGTTTACTCGCCGACACGCCGCACCCGGTGGCGGTCGGCGGCGACCGCGATGCGCATGGCTGCATCGCCTCCGCCGGTTACGCCTGGTGCGAGCGCGAGCAAGCATGCGTGCGCGCCTGGGAACTGGCGAAGGAAAAAGGGTTCGAGAACGACGCCGAGAGCTACCGCCGCTACTGCGACGCGCCGCCGCAAACGTCCAAACCCAGCGCCGCGCCTGCCGGCGGCGGCTGATCCTCCGGTTCGTAGCAACCCGCCGCACGCGCCGTCATGCACGCCTTGTCCGCTTTCGGTAACGACGATCCGGTCGAACGCCTCGACCGCCTGCTGCCGCAGACCCAATGCGGACAATGCGGCTACGCCGGTTGTCGGCCTTACGCCGAAGCGATGGCGCGCGGCGAAGCGGGTATCGACCGCTGCCCGCCCGGCGGCGATGCCGGCGCGCGCGCGCTGGCGCATGCGCTGGGCGTGCCGCCCCTGCCCTACGACCGTCGTCGCGGCGCCTGCATACCGGCGCAGGTCGCGGTGATCGTCGAAGCCGATTGCATCGGCTGCACCAAATGCATTCAAGCCTGCCCGGTGGACGCCATCGTCGGTGCCTCGAAACGCATGCACACCGTGATCGAACCGCTGTGCACCGGCTGCGAACTCTGCCTGCCGGTCTGCCCGGTCGATTGCATCGTGCTTGAAGCGCCGAACGACGAGAAAATCGACGAGGAGGCCGCGCGATGACCTACCGCACCCTGGACGTCGCCGCGATCCTCGACACCTGCGAGCGGCTGAGCGCGCGCATCGAAGAGCGTTTTCCCGAATCCGGGCTATCCAACGTCGCCCGCGAATTGGTCGAACTCTCGCGCGAATCGAGACGGCGCATCGACGATATCCGCAAACCTTTCTGGCCGGTGCGCATCGGCGCCGGCATCGTGCTCGCGCTGATCGTCGCGATCGCGATCGGCGTCGGCGTTTCGGCGCAAATGCCCTCGACGCGCATCGAACTGTTTTCGCTGCTGCAAATCGCCGAAGCCGCGATCAACGACGTGATCTTCCTCGGCATCGCGACGTTCTTCCTGTTGACCATCGAAGCTCGGCTCAAACGCCGCAAAGCGTTGCGCGCGCTGCATCAACTGCGCAGCATCGCGCACGTCATCGACATGCATCAATTGACCAAGGACCCGGAGCAACTGCTCTCTTCCGGCATGACCACGTCCTCGTCGCCGGATCGCGGTCTATCGCGCTTCGAATTGGCGCGCTATCTCGATTACTGCTCGGAAATGCTGTCGATCGTCAGCAAGATCGCCGCGCTCTACCTGCAATATCTCGACGACGCCCTCGTGCTTGGCGCAGCCAACGACATCCAGAACCTCACTTCGGGCCTGTCGTCGAAGATTTGGCAGAAGATCATGATCGTCGACGGCGTCATCGCGAACGAGCGGGCGCCGGAAGCCAAATCGAGTTAAGGCGCGGCGGAACGCTCCGCGCACGCCGCGCAGAGTCGCACCACCTCGTAGCCTTTCGCGCGCAATTTCTCGACGACGCCATCGTCGCCGAGCAAATGCAAGGAGCCGACGACGACCAAAGTGTCGTTGGTGCCGCCGCGCTTGAGCCGCGCTTCCAATTTCGGCAGCCACGCATCGTTGCGGGCGACATTCACGCGTCGGTAGAGATCGGGAAAATCGCGTCGCAATTCCGACGCCATCTCGCGCCAGAGCGCATCGGTATCGCCTTTGCGCCAATCCGCGTGCATCTTCAACGTATCGCCGCCGCCCTCTTCCGAAGCGATCAAGGCCTCTTCGAGAAATTGGATTTGTTCGCTGGCGCTCATGCCGTCGAAGAACGCGATTTGCTCAGACGCGCGTTCCAGGCCCGCGGTCGGTTTGCCCGCCGCGACGGCGCGATCAGAAAAATGTTGATCCAGTCCGAGCGACTGATCCAAGCCGAGCTTGTTCATCTCGTTGAGCGAGATCAGCAGCCCCGCGTACCAAGGTTCGAAACGCAGGAACGTATCCGCGTCGAGCCCCATCGCCGACAAGGCGGTGCCGTTGGCGCCGAGCCATCGCTTCAACTTCTGCGCCGTCGCGGGCGATAAGCGTCGATCGAGCGTCTCGCCCGCCGGCAAGGTGCCGGCGCGCGCCATCGCTTGCGGCAAATCGGGCGAGGCCAATTCTTCGGGCGCCAACTCGAACACCACCGCTTCGGCGTCGTCGAACGCCGCATCGACATCGGCCGAAAGCGGGTAATCCTCGGGTTTCAGCAGATGGAACGAACCGAGCAAATACAGAGAATTATCGGCATCCGAGACTTTCCACAACAGCGGCACCGGCGGACCCGACGCCGACATCGCGCGCTTCGCGGCCCACAAATGCGCCGCACCGAACAACGCCGCCGTCGTCGCCGCAGCGGCGAGAAAAATCGCGATGTTGGTGCGCGAAATCTTCATTGCGCCGGTTGCGGCTGCGGTTTTCCACCGTAACGCTTCTCGCCTGCCGTCACCGCGAAATCGAGGCGGTTATCGCGCGGCGCGAGGATCGCGGTGGTGTACGAGGTGAACCCCGAGGGCGGGTTGTAGGCGCGATTCAAATCGACCGTAATCGGCCCTTGCGACGCGACCCGCGGCAAATCGATATAGCGGCCTTGCCCGTAGGAATCGTGCCCGCTGGTCATGTCGGCGAAGATCAACAGCCAATCCGGTGTACCGACGTCCAACACGTCCAGTTTGTAGGTGGACTCGCCGCGCTGGAACTGCACATAGCCGGGATTGCGTACGATTTCGGTCAAGCCGGTGACGGCGACCACTTCCAGCGTTTTGCCGGGCGGGTGCGGCACGTAGGTCGCTTTGATTTTCCAGGCGGGATCGATCGGCCAAAAATCCAGGCCCTTGAATTGCGTGCGCGCCGCCGCATACGCGTGTTTGACCTGCACCGCTACGCGTCCGCCGCTGCGCACCAAACGCATTTGCCCTTTACCTTCGTCGAACCCGATGATCGTCGGTTCGCCGTAGGTATCGTCGCGCAATTCGATGCTGCCTCGCGCAGGCACGCCATCGACGGTGACCGCCACATTGCTTTCCGGCCTGAAGAACAAACGCTTGCCGCTCTGTTGCAGCATGCCCAGCGACGGCGGGCCGTTCGGTAGGCGCATGCCGCTGCGACCGCCGCTGCCGAGAAAATGCGCTTTTTGCGTCACCCAGAACAATCCGATCGGGGTCAGCAAACCGTCTTCGTTGGTCGCCGCTTCCTGGCGTTGAATGCGCCAGAGATTGATTTCGGAGCGGTATTCCGGGTCCACATCGACTTGCGCCGCCTTTTCCTTTCCGCCGCCACAACCGGCGATAAGCGCCGCCGCCAACAGCGTCGCGAGAGCGAGCGCCGCGGTCTTCGTCCAAGCGGTGGTGCCCCGCCGCAGCGCATCGCGCATGCCGCTGTGGAGCGTGCCGCCTCCGGACTTGTTTTCATGACGCATGATCTCCCCCCTTCCTTCTCGTTATCGTCCGCGTAAAAACCACCGATCGATGTCGGCCAAACCGAAGCGCGCCCACGTCGGGCGGCCGTGATTGCATTGCCCCGAACGCTCGGTCGCTTCCATCTCGCGTAACAGCGCGTTCATTTCGGGAATCGTGAGCCGACGATTGGCGCGCACCGCGCCGTGACAGGCCATCGTCGACAATAATTCGTCGCGCGCGCCGACCACCCGGCGGCCGCCGATCTCGGGGCTTTCGCCGTATTCGCGCAAATCGCCGAGCACATCGCGCAGCAGCGCCTCGACATCGCCGTGCGCCAACAGCGCGGGAACGCCGCGCAGCATCAGGCTCTGCGGTCCGGCGCGACCGACATCGAAACCGAGCCCCGCCAGCGTCTCGGCTTCGCGCTCGGCGACATCGGCTTCGCGTTCGGCCACGGACAAAGTTTGCGGCACCAACAACGGCTGCATGCGCAGACCTTCGCTGTCGTGCGCGGCTTTCAGTTTTTCGTAGCCGATGCGTTCGTGCGCGGCGTGCATGTCCACCACGATCAAACCGTCGGCCGATTCGCTCAAAATATAGATGCCGTGCAACTGCGCGATGGCGTAGCCGAGCGGCGGGATGTCGCCGTCCTGCGTGGGCGCGAACGACGCGCCGCTTGCGTTCGCCGCATCGCGCGGCGAGAACGCGGTAGCCGCGAACGGCGCATCGGCCGCGAGCGACGCCGACGATGCACCGCCGTACAACACGCCGTAAGCCGCACGGGCTTCTTCCACGCGCAAACCCAAACCGGATTGCGCCGCCGGCCGCTGCCAGGCGAATGGCGAGGCGCGCGAAGCCGAAGCATCGTTCGCGAAACCGGCGACAGCGCCGGATTGCGTGCGATCGGCTTCGCTCGCGCCCGCTTCCGCACCCGCGCGCGTTTCGGCCAGCACCGTCTGCAGCGTGCGGTAGACGAAATCGTGGATCGTGCGCGCGTCGCGAAAACGCACTTCGTGTTTCGCAGGATGCACGTTCACGTCGACGCGACGCGGATCGACTTCGAGAAACAACACATACGCCGGTTGACGGCCGTGAAACAGCACATCGGCGTAGGCTTGCTTCACCGCATGCGCGACGCTGCGATCGCGCACCGCGCGGCCGTTGACGTAAAGGAATTGCTGATCGGCGCTGGCGCGCGAATACGCCGGCTGCGCGATCCAACCGCTGAGCCGCAGCGGTACGCCGCCTTCGCTGACGAACGCGGTGCGATCGACCTGCAGCGCGTGCGCGAGAAACTCCTCGCCCAAGGTTTCGGTCAGACGATCGCCGGAAAACAGGGCATTCTGGCCATCGGGTTTGTAGCGGCGCAGCGGTTTTCCGTTATGCGAGACGCGCAATTCCACATCGGGGCGCGCCAACGCGAGCTGACGCAACCAGTCTTCGATATGGCCCAGTTCGGTGCGCTCGGCGCGCAGGAACTTACGCCGCGCCGGCACGTTGTAGAACAGATCGCGCACCTCGACGGTGGTGCCGAGCGCCTGCGCTTTCGGCGCGATTTCGCCGACGCGCCCGCCATCCACTTGCAGGGCGCTGCCGTGGTCGTCGTCGCCGCGGCGCGAGTCGAGCAGAAAACGGCTGACCGACGCGATCGACGGCAAGGCTTCGCCGCGGAAGCCGA
>JADZBF010000454.1 GCA_020852215.1 Lysobacter sp.
GCCACGAAGCACGCGCGGCAGCACCAGCAGCACCGCAGCCACCAGCAGCATGCGCCACCAGACCAAGGGCAGGGCGGGCAAGCTGATCAGCTTGCCGAGAAACGCGGTGAATCCCCACAGCAGCACGCAGAAGTGCAGCTGCAGCCAAGCGGTGCGGCGCGCGGCGTCGCCGGCGGGGGAGTGAACGGTCATCGCGGGTCCGCGTGCGGAGAATAGGCTCGGCCGGCGACGAACGCGGCTTCGGGCGCGTCGGCGCTTCGTCGAGTCGATTCGTCGGCCTCTGCGGCCGGGCGCGCATTATGAACCAGACGCGGTCGGTTTCCGGTGCGTAGCGCGAAATGCGCGATGGAAACGAAGTTGCTCGGACGTCGGCCGGAAGCCGCTTAGGTCGCCGCCGTCGCCGCTGCGGCCGCGGCTTGACTCGCCGCCAAGGCGGAGCCGCGGCGCGGAATGCCGTCGTCGTCGACCAAGCGCTCGATCCGCGCGAAGACTTCGGCGCGGGAGAAGGGTTTTTTCATGAAGTCGTCGGCGCCGATGCGCTGGACGTAGAACTGCTCGGTGGCCTGCGAGTTGCCGCTGATCATGATGATCGGCACATCCTTGGTGGCCGGGTCGCGGCGAAACGCGCGCAGCGCTGAAAACCCGTCCATGCCCGGCAGCACGATATCGAGGAAGATCAGGTCCGGGCGTTCGTGTTTGATCGATTCCAACGCTTCTTCGGCGCTGTAGGCTTCGAACGTGCGGTAGTCGTTCTGCTGCATCAATTTGCGCAGAACGGTCACGACCGTGGGGGAATCGTCGACGATCAATACCTTCGTGCCGCTGCGGGCGTTGACGCGCGGCCTGCCCCGACGTTCCGGGCCGAGGTAGCCGTCGGCGGTGGGATCGTCCGTGAGGACAGTCTCCACCGGCAAGGGGCTAACCGGGGCTTGAGGAGACGGTTCCGGGGCGCCCAAGGATGCGCGCCAACGTTTCACGGAATCGAAAATCCCCATAGCTCAGCCCTCAAGTCGGTCGCCGCGTTCGAACCCCCTCCAAAGGCCCAAATCGTTCGGGCCGTGGAAATAGTAGCGCGATGCGCGGGACTCGGCAGCCCCCCTGGGGGCCGCAGCGCCCACGGGGCCGGCGTTTCGGGCGGCTTCCGGCCCCCGCCGAGCCCTTACCGAATCGGCTCGTCCAGCATCATCGCCCTCACGAAACGGACTGGCGGGGCGCCATAGGACAGCACTTTGTCGTGATAGGCCTTCAGTGCGAAGGCCGGGCCCTGTTTGGCCTCCACCGCCTTGCGCAGGTCGAAGTGCTCCTGCACCCCCACGAAGTAGGTCGGCAACTGGGCGCTGGTCAGCCGGGCGCGCTTCCACTTGCCCGCGGCCTCGCGCTCCTGCTGGAAGGTCCGCTTCATCATGAAGTCCATGGCCTGTTGCTCGGTCCAACCGTCGACGTGAACGCCCTGGTCGAGGATGGCGTTGCCGATGGTGCGCAGATAGAACTTGTAGCGGACCAGATGGAACAGCGGGTCGTTGTCCAAGTACCCCTGATCCATCATCAGCGACTCGGTGTAGACCGCCCAGCCCTCGGCGAACATGCCCGAGCGCAGCACGCCGCGCAGCACCGACGGATGACGCGCCGAATGCGCGCCTTCCAGATAATGGCCGGGCATCGCTTCGTGGATCGACAGCAGATGGATCATCCGCGTGTTGTACTCGCGCAGGAACGAGTCGGTCTGCGCGGCCGTCCATTCGTCCGGGATCGGCGAAATGGCGTAGTAGGTCTTCAGGCCCTTGTCGAGCGGGCCGGGCGAATCGCAATACGCCACCGCCACGCCGCGTTGGAATTCCGGCATCAGGATGATCTCGACCGGGTCGTCCGGCACCGTCACCAAATCCTTCGCGCGGGTGAAGGCGGTGGCCTGTTCGAGCGCTTTCCTGGCGCTGTCGACCACGGCGTCGCGCGCGGGTTTGTCGGCGTAAGCCAGTTCCAGCGCGGCTTCGATCGCGGCTTGCTGTTCGGTGTCGTTCGGAGATGCCGGCAACGGCGGCGCACCGGCTTTGTCCTTCAGCACGCGCTGCGCGATCGCGTACATCTCGCCGCGCACGCGGGTCAGCTCGGCTTCGGCGCGTTGTTTGATGTCGGCGCGCGACAGCGAGGACATCAGCGCGAATTTCAGTTTTTCGTCGTACAACTGCTGGCCGATGCGGAAATCGCCTTTGGCGTTGGGCACCAGCGTGTTGTCCAACCAGATCTGATGTTCCTCGGCGGCTTTTCGCAATGCGGCGACCGCGACATCCAGGCGTTTGCGATCCGCGGGCGAGAGCTTGCCCGCGTTCGGCAGCACGCTGCGCTCCACTTCGTCCATCACGCCCGAATGTTGGGCAGCGACGGTTTCGGCGTGAACGCTCGGTACGCGCGCCGGATCCAGATTCGCGCGCATTTGCGCGAACAGCGTCGGCAGTTTTTCGATCCGCGCCACCGCCGAACGCATGCGGTCTTCGATCGGCGCGAACTCCCGCGCCATCAGGTTGTAGATCGCGCCGCCGGCGAGGCCGCTGTAGGCCTGCGGATCCCACGCCCAGGACTGCAGCGTCTCCAACGCCCACAGATCGGTCTGCAACTGGTTGCGCAGAATCGCCGCGTCGACTTGGTTCTCGCGCGAGAGCTTGCTCGCATCGATTGCGTCGAGTTCGGCCAGCATCGCGCGGCTGAAGTCGACGCTGCGCTTGCGACCGGCTTCGCTGAGGTCGTCGATCTCGGTATCGAAACGATGATCGCCCTGCTGCGTGGCGTTGACCGGATTGAGCTGCAGCCAACCGTCGAGCCAGCGTTTGCTCAGGGAGGCGAATTTGGCTTGCGCGGCGGCATCGACCATGGCAGGCGGCGTTTTATCGGGTTGGGCGGTGGCGGTTTCGGTGCGTTGTCCATCGCAGGCGGCGACGGCGAGCGTCAGAACGGCGATGGCGAGCGGAGCGAGGCGCATATGCGGAGTATGTCGGCTGAACGTGGACCTCAAGGATAGGCGTTCGCCGGGCGATGCGCACGTGCCGTGCGTCGGGGTAGAGTGCTGGCTCTCGCGCATTCGCCTCGTATCCTGGGAGCCCATCATGTTGCATCGCGGAAGTTGTCATTGCGGCCGTATCGCTTTCGAATTGGAAGGCGATGTGACCGAGGCCCTGGATTGCAATTGCTCGTTGTGCCGTCGTCGCGGCGGCTTGCTCGCGTTTTTTCCGCGCGAGGCCATGCGCTTGAGTACGGACGCAGCCGATTACGCCACATATCGCTTCAATCACGGACATATCGACCATCATTTCTGCCCGACCTGCGGCATCGCCCCGTTCAGCGAAGGCGCCGACCCCGCCAGCGGCGCGAAGATCGTCGCGATCAACGTGCGCTGTTTGCCGGATGTGGATTTGGCATCGCTCAAGATCAACGCCTTCGATGGGGCGAAGCTTTGATGGCGAGTCGGCCACGCGGCAGCATGCCTGCGATTCGCGCTTCGACTGTTCGCGCTTGTATCGTTCGCGCCGCAATCGTTCGCGCTGCAATCGTTCGTACCGCAATCGTTCGCGTGGTGGCCGTGTTCGCCATCGTCGGCTCGGCCTTCGGCGCATCGTCGCTCGCGCGTGCGGCGTGTCCGCCTGAAGATCACGACGCCGCATCGCTCGCAGCGCTCAAAAGCCGCGAATTCGTCGTCGTCGACGCGGTCGAGCGCGAGGCGATGGCCTACGCGTTGATCGATTGCTTGACATCGCCCGACCCGAATCTGCGCGATGGCATCGCGTTTTCCGCATTGCAACGCTGGATGCGCGACGGTGCGTTCTCGCCCGATGTCTTGCGCAAGCTGCGCGCGCGACTGGACATGATGCTGCTCGCCGAGAAGTCCGATGCCGACGGTGTCGCAAAGCCATTCGCGGCGTTGACGCTGGCGGAAGTCGCGCGGACCGATCGCATCGCACCCTGGATGCGTGCCGACGAACGTGCGGCGATGACCCAGCGCGCGGCCGCATATTTGGCCTCGGTCAGCGATTATCGCGGCTACGAAACCGGCGTCGGCTGGCGGCATGGCGTGGCTCACGGTGCGGATTGGACGATGCAATTGGCGATGAATCCGGCGCTCGACGCCGAGCGTCTGCGCGAACTCGCGCGCGGCATCGCGCCGCAAGTCGCGCCGGCTTCGGGGCATGCCTATGTGTTCGGCGAACCGGAACGTTTGGCGCGGGCGACGATGGCGATCGCGCGACGCGATGCGCTCGACGAAACGGAGTGGCGCGCCTGGTTCGCGGCGGTGGTTCCTCTGCGCGATAACGACGACAACGCTTGGAACGACCCGGTTTGGTTGGCTCGACGGCACGACGCGTCCGCATTTCTCCATGCGCTGTATCTGCAGGCGGATCGCGAAGACACGCCGGGCGTCGCGAAGCTGAAGGCCGCGTTGATCGAGGCGTTGCGCGAATTGCCCTGAGAATTCGTCGGAAATTTGGATGCCGTTTTTTGATTGAATCATGAATACGCCGGACATATGACTCGATCAAATCGATGTCCCCTCCCTTTCGCGAAGCGAAGGGGAGGGTTAGGAAGGGGTTGGAAGTTACCTCGATTCTTCTAACCCCCTCCCGACCTCCCCCTGCGCTACGCGCAAGGGGAGGAGATCAAAAGATCAATCGATTTTCTAGAGATGCCTCTGGCTGCGTATTCGAGGATTTCGATCAAACGATCCGTTCCGGCGCGCTGTAGACGTTCATGCGTCCATCGCGGGCGAACGCGATCAAGGTGATGCCGGCATCGCGCGCGCGTTCGATCGCCAGCGCGGTCGGCGCCGAGATCGCCGCGACCACCGCGATGCCCGCATTCGCGGCTTTTTGCACGATTTCGTAGGATGCGCGCGAGGTGACGGCGAGGAATCCCGTGTCGCGAGATGCGCACGCCGAGGCGCGATGCATCGCGCCCACGACCTTGTCCACGGCGTTGTGGCGACCGACATCTTCGCGCACCAGGACATCATCGCCGACGACGAAACCGGCGGCGTGCGCACCGCCGCACAATGCGTTCAACTGCTGCGATCGCGACAAGCGCGCGAGGCCGGCCTGAATCTCGTTCGCCGACAGCCGCGGGCCTTCGCCGACGCGACGCGGCGGACGCAGCGCGTCGTCCAAACTTGAGACGCCGCACAGCCCGCAGCCGCTGCGGCCTTCGATCGAACGCTGCCGCTGCGCCAACGCATCGAATCGCGCCTGAGGGATCGCCGCATGCAGCGCGATGCCGTTCGCATGGTTCACGCGATCGACCAAACGGAATTCCTCCGGGTGCTCGACGATGCCTTCGCACAGCGCGAACCCCAGCGCGAAATCCTCCAAATCCGTCGGCGTCGCCATCATCACCGCGAACGACAGCCCGTTGTAGAGCAGCGCGACCGGCGCCTCCTCGATGACGAGATCGTCGCGCGTCGCGCGCGCCGCGCCATCGAAGCGCAACGTCGCGACCGTTCGTAAGCCGTCGCGTTCGGGGTCGGTCATGCGTCGGTCGCGTCCAGGTTCGCAGCGCCCGGGTCGACGGCGCTCGCGCCGAGGCATAGCGCACGTCCGCGTTCCGTCAACCACAAACGATCGTGGCCGCGGTCCGAGGCGCGGCATTCGACCAAGCCCAAGCCGCCGAGCTGCGCATCGTCGCCCAGCGCGACCAACAAGCGACGCAGTTCGCTCGCGGCCAGCCCAAGCCGTTTCGCCGCGCGCGGTACCGAAACGCCGTCCTCTTCGGCCAACAGCGCGAGCAGCGCCAACGGCCGCTCGTCGTGCGTAGCGTCCTGCGATGCGCCGATCGCTTCGGCATGCGTCGTCATGTCGCGTCGTTCGTGTTTTTGACGCCGGTATCCTCACTGCGACGCAATCGCACCGGGATCGCTTTCGATGCCGGCGTGCGCGCGCGCTCGGCATGATGCTGCAGCGGCACCAGCGGATTGGTTTCGGGGAAATAGCTGGCGAGACAGCCCGGCGGAATATCGTATTCGACCAGGCGGAAGCTGCGCGCGACGCGTTCGCCGTCGTCCCACACCGAAATCAAATCCACCTCGTCGCCGTCGGCGAATCCGTGCGCGTCCAAGTCGCTGCGCGAGATAAAGCAGACGCGACGTAGGTCGTGGACGCCGCGGTAGCGGTCGTTGCGGCCGTAAATCGTCGTGTTGTATTGATCGTGCGAACGGATCGTCATCAGCCGCAGCAGCGGCGCGGTCGCGCGCGGATCGTTCTTCGCGATGGGATCGTTCGCTGTCGCACTGTCGTCGCTGCGCGCGTCCGTCAGCGGATGCGCGATGAACATCGCCTGCCCGCTGACGGTAGGAAATACGCGATCGCGGCAGGGATGATGCAGATGGAATCCGCGCGGCTTGTGCACGCGGGCGTTGAAATCTTCGAACCCCGGCACGACCCGCGCGATGCGCTCGCGAATGCGATCGTAGTTTTCGATCATCGACAGCCACGGGATCGCGCGGCTTTCAACAGTGCCGCCCCCAACGGTACCGCTCGGCAACGTCGCAGCGGCCAGACGCGCGACGATCGCCGGCTCCGACAACAACTGCGGCGAGGCCGGCGGATTCATGCCCGCCGACAGATGCACCATACTCATCGAATCCTCCACCGTCACCGCTTGCGGGCCGCCGGTTTGCAGATCGATTTCGGTGCGGCCGAGGCAGGGCAGGATCAACGCCTCGCGCCCGTGCACAACGTGCGAGCGATTGAGTTTGGTGCTCACTTGCACGGTCAGCGCGCAATTGCGCAGCGCGGCGTAGACGACCTCGCTGTCGGGCGTGGCCGCCGCGAAATTGCCGCCCAGCGCGAAAAAGACATGCGCGCGGCCGTCGCGCATCGCTTCGATCGCGGCGATGGTGTCGTAACCATGTTCGCGCGGCGGCGCGAAGCCGAATTCGGCGCCCAATCGGTCCAGGAACGCCGACGAAGGCTTTTCGTAGATGCCCATCGTGCGGTCGCCCTGCACGTTGGAATGGCCGCGCACCGGGCAGGGGCCGGCGCCGGGTTTGCCGATGTTGCCGCGCATCAGCAGAAGATTCAGCAGCATCTGCAGCGTGGCGACGCTGCGGCGATGCTGGGTCAGGCCCATGCCCCAGCAGACGATCGTCGCGCGGCTGTCCAGATATACCCGCGCGGCTTGTTCGATCTGCGCGCGGCTCAACCCGGATTCGCGTTCGATCGCATCCCAAGGCGTCGCGCGCAGCGCATCGGCGCAGCGCTCGAAGCCATGCGTGTAGGTCGCGATGAACGTCGAGTCCAACACCGCATCGCCGTCGTCGGCGCGTTCGATCACGACTTTCGCCAACCCGGTCGCCACCGCCAGGTCGCCGCCGATCTTGGGCTGGAAATAATGCGAGGCGATCGCGGTGGAACCGCCGCCGAGCATTTCCGCGGGCGATTGCGGATCGGTGAAGCGTTCCAGGCCGCGCTCGCGCAACGGATTGAAGACCACGATCTTGCAGCCGCGCTTCGCCGCATCGCGCAGTTCGCCGAGCATGCGCGGATGATTGGTGCCGGGGTTCTGGCCGAACACGAAAATCGCCTCGGCGCGCTCGAAA
>JADZBF010000455.1 GCA_020852215.1 Lysobacter sp.
CTGGATTTCGTCGCCCTGGACGCGCAGCGCGTGCTGGCGGTGTTGGTCTTCGCCGACAACGAAATCCAGAACCGCATCCTGGTCACGCGACGCACCTACGAACCCGCCGAACTCGAGCGCATCGCCAATTACCTCAATGTGCATTTCGCCGGTCGTCCATTGGCCGAGGCACGGGCCAGTTTGCTGGAGGAATTGCGTCACGCCCGCCAGGAGATGGAATCGCTGATGACGCAGGCGCTGGAACTGGCCGATCAAGCGCTGGCCGACGACGCCGAAGACATGCTTGTGGCCGGGCAAACCCGGTTGATCGGCATGCAGGACCTTTCGAATCTCGACCGTTTGCGCGAGTTGTTCGAGGCCTTTTCGAGCAAACGCGAAATTCTGCGCGTGTTGGAGCGCACCCTGCGCGCGCAGGGCGTGCGGATTTTCATCGGCGAAGAAACCGGCATGGCGCCGTTGGATGGCGTGTCCTTGGTGACGGCGCCCTACGGCGCGGGCGGGCGCACGCTGGGCGTGCTCGGCGTGATCGGTCCGACGCGGATGGCCTACGAGCGGGTGATTCCGGTGGTGCAAGCGGCGGCCTCGGCTTTAAGCGAGGCGCTGGGCCAGGACGATCCCCGGGCCTGCTGAGGGTTTCGCGCATCGGCGTCGGGCGGGCAGGGCGTAAACCCCTGCCGTGTTCTCGATGCGGCAGGACTTGATTCCGAAAACCGGAGGCCCCATCCCTCGGGCCGTCGGCGGGCCGGTCCCGCCCTGGTCGAATTTACGGAACCGAGCATGCAACCAGACGCGACGACGCCTCACGAGCACGACCCCCACGCCGAACCGGCACCCGCCGGCCGCGATGCGGTCGACCCCGCCGAAGACCCGCAAAACACGATCGAACGCTTGCGCGGCGAACTGGAGCAAGTCCGCGCCGATGTCCTGCGCGAACGCGCCGACCTCGACAACCAGCGCAAGCGTTTGGCGCGCGATGTCGAGATGGCCCGTAAATTCGCGAACGAGCGCTTGTTGTCGGATCTGCTGCCGCTGTTCGACAGCATCGAAGCCGGTCTGGCCGCCGCGGCCGAGAACGACCCCCTGCGCGAAGGCATGGTGCTGACGCTGCGGCAGTTGAACAAAATCGCCGAGTCGAACGGCCTGAGCGAAGTCGCGCCGGCCCGTGGCGACGCCTTCGATCCCGACCGTCACCAAGCGATGAGCATGGTCGAGGCCGCCGACATCGCGCCGGGCGCCGTCGCCCAGACCTTCCAGAAAGGCTATCTGCTCAACGAGCGCCTGCTGCGGCCGGCGCTGGTGATGGTGGCGAAGCAGGATTGAGCCTGTGGGAGCGGCGTCAGCCGCGACAGGGGCTCACCGGGTTCCGTCGCGGCTGACGCCGCTCCCACAAAAACGATCGGGTGCCGCTTGAAACGCAGGCCGGCTCCCCCCACAAACAGTGCATCGGCGGCGCGGCCGCCTTCATTCAAGACTTAAGAGGACTCCGTCATGGGCAAGATCATCGGTATCGATCTCGGCACCACCAACTCCTGCGTCGCGATCATGGAGGGCGGCAAAGCCAAAGTGATCGAAAACAGCGAGGGCGACCGCACCACGCCGTCGATCATCGCCTACACCAAAGACGGCGAAGTGCTGGCCGGCGCCAGCGCCAAGCGTCAGGCCGTCACCAATCCCAAGAACACCTTCTATGCGGTGAAGCGCCTGATCGGCCGCAAATTCACCGACGCCGAAGTGAAGAAAGACCTCGACCTCGTGCCTTACGCCATCGTCGCGCACGGCAACGGCGACGCATGGGTGGAAACCAGCGACGGCAGGAAGATGGCGCCGCCGGAAATCTCCGCGCGCGTGCTGGAGAAGATGAAGAAGACCGCCGAAGCCTATCTGGGCGAGCCGGTCACCGAAGCGGTCATCACCGTGCCGGCTTACTTCAACGACAGCCAGCGTCAGGCGACCAAGGACGCCGGCCGCATCGCCGGTCTGGAAGTCAAGCGCATCATCAATGAGCCGACCGCGGCCGCCTTGGCCTATGGCCTCGACAAGGGCGACGGCGGCGCCGATCGCAAGATCGCCGTGTACGACCTCGGCGGCGGCACCTTCGACGTGTCGATCATCGAAATCGCGAACGTCGACGGCGAAAAGCAGTTCGAAGTGCTGGCGACCAACGGCGATACCTTCCTGGGCGGCGAAGACTTCGACAAGCGCGTCATCGACTACCTCGTCGAGGAATTCCAGAAAGACCAGGGCATCGATCTGCGCAAGGACCCGCTCGCGCTGCAGCGCCTGAAAGACGCGGCCGAGCGCGCGAAGATCGAGCTGTCCAGCTCGCAGCAGACCGAAGTGAATCTGCCGTACGTCACCGCCGACGCCTCCGGTCCGAAGCATCTCAACATCAAGCTCACTCGCGCCAAGCTCGAAGCGCTGGTCGACGAACTGATCCGCAAGTCGATCGAACCCTGCCGCACCGCATTGAACGACGCCGGCCTGCGCGCCAGCGACATCAACGAGGTCATCCTCGTCGGTGGTCAAACCCGCATGCCGAAAGTGCAGGCGGCGGTGGCCGAGTTCTTCGGCAAGGAGCCGCGCAAGGACGTCAACCCGGACGAAGCGGTCGCGATCGGCGCCGC